>DAOUES010000001.1:0-11611 GCA_034430335.1 Anaerolineae bacterium
GGCTACGCAAGCGAGGCCCAGGCGGAACCGGCTGAAGAGCCGGTAACGGCCTGAGGATTGGAAAAGACTTGCTGATGAATTCGACAACCAACCAGGACAACCAACAACCACAAACCCTTTTTGACAAGGTGTGGAACGATCATATCGTCGCTCAGGAGCCGGATGCCCCGGCAGTCCTCTACATCGACCTGCACCTGGTGCATGAAGTGACCTCCCCGCAGGCGTTTTCAGGGCTGCGGGCGCGCGGGCTGAAAGTTCGCCGCCCGGACAGGACCTTCGCCACGATGGATCACTCGACCCCGACCACGCCGCCCGGCGTGCCGATTGCCGATCCGCTGGCAGCGGCCCAGATCGAGCAGCTCCGGGTTAACGCGGAGGAGTTCGGGATCACGCTTTACGATCTTTCATCCGAACAGCGCGGCATCGTACACGTGATCGGCCCGGAACTGGGACTGACCCAGCCCGGCAAGATCATCGTCTGCGGCGACAGCCACACGGCGACACACGGTGCGTTCGGCGCGCTGGCCTTCGGGATCGGCACCAGCGAAGTCGAGCACGTGCTGGCGACTCAATGCCTGCTCCAGAACAAACCGAAGACCTGTAAGGTGCAGATCGACGGGATGCTGGGCGCAGGTGTAACCGCCAAAGACATCATCCTGGGTCTGATCGCCCAGATCGGTACGGGCGGCGGCACCGGCCACGTCTTCGAATACTGCGGCGAAGCGATCCGTTCCCTCTCGATGGAAGGGCGGATGACGATCTGCAATATGTCAATCGAAGGCGGCGCACGGGCCGGGATGATCGCCCCGGACGATATCACCTTCGAGTACCTTGCCGGGCGCGAGTTCGCGCCGAACGGCGGCGCGTGGGATCAGGCCATCGTCAGGTGGCGCAGCCTGCCTACCGACGAAGGCGCGGCCTACGACAAAACGGTGACGCTCGACGCCTCGGCGCTCGAACCGATGATCACCTACGGCACCAACCCCGGAATGGGAATGCCGGTCACCGGGGCGCTGCCCGATCCCGATCAGATCGCCGACCCGATCCAGAAGACATCGCTCGAAAAGGCGCTGGCCTATATGGATTTGCAGCCGGGCGTTTCGCTGCTGGGCAAGAAAGTCGACGTGGTGTTCATCGGGTCATGCACCAACTCGCGGATCGGTGACCTGCGCGAAGCGGCCCGCCTGATCGACGGGCGAAAAGTCGCCGACAACGTGCGGGTGATGGTCGTGCCCGGATCGCAGGAAGTCAAGCGGCAGGCTGAAGCCGAGGGCCTTGACCGGGTGTTCAAAGAAGCCGGTGCCGACTGGCGCGAAACGGGCTGCTCGATGTGCATCGCCATGAACGGCGACCAGCTTCAGCCGGGCCAGTACGCGGTCAGCACCAGCAATCGAAACTTCGAGGGGCGGCAGGGCAAGGGTGGCCGGACATTCCTGGCTTCACCGCTTACCGCTGCGGCGGCTGCCGTAACCGGTGAAATCACCGACGTTCGAACGTTGATGCAAGACACAATCATTATTAACTAGGGACAGTGAGCCACACGCTCGCTGTCCCTGACCGGGTTTGCGGATTCGTCTGCGCCCGGTTTTGTTTTGCCTGAGAAAAAGAGGAGAAACATTAGATGGCACAGTTTACTAAATTGACCTCACGAATCGTCCCGCTGCCGGTCGACAATATCGACACCGACCAGATCATCCCGGCGCGGTTTTTGAAGGTCACCGACAAAGAGGGCCTGGGAAAGGTGCTGTTCTGCGACTGGCGCTACGAGGGCACCGTCCCCACCGTCGACGCGGCGGAGAGCGCCACACCCAAACCCGACTTTACGCTCAATAAACCCGAGTACCAGGGCGCGCAGATTCTGCTGGCCGGGGATAACTTCGGCTGCGGATCATCACGCGAGCATGCGCCCTGGGCGCTGGTCGCCTACGGATTCCGCGCAGTCATATCGACCTCGTTCGCGGACATTTTTTACAACAATGCCCTGAAGAACGGCCTGCTGCCGGTGACCGTCGACAAAGCAACCTACGCCGATCTGTTAGACATGGTGGAGGAAACGTCTGCTGCCACGCTGACAATCAACCTCGAAACGCAGGCAACTGAACTGCCAAACGGCAGCCAGGTGCCGTTCGAGATCGATGCGTTTGCAAAACGATGTCTGCTGCAGGGGGTTGATCAGCTTGGGTATCTGATGTCGTTTGAGGAACAAATCAAAGCCTATGAGGGGGAGCATGATGTCGAAACAACTTAAGGGCGACAATGTCGTCGAAGTATACGATACGACTCTTCGCGACGGCACCCAGGGTGAGGGGATATGGCTGTCGTGCGATGATAAAATCCGCATCGCCAGACGCCTCGACCAGCTCGGCGTAACCTACATCGAAGGCGGCTGGCCGGGTTCGAACCCGAAGGACGTGGAATTCTTCGAAAAAGCCAGAGACATAGAATGGGAGCACGCCTTGATCGCCGCTTTCGGCTCTACCCGCCGTAAGGATACCGCACCGGAAGACGATGGCAACATCCAGGCGCTGATCCAATCGCAAGCGCCGGTCTGCACCGTGTTCGGCAAAACCTGGACCCTGCACGTCACCGATGTGCTGCGCACCACGCTCGAAGAAAATCTGCGCATGATCGAGGACAGCGTCGCCTACCTGATCAGCCAGGGTCGGCAGGTAGTCTATGATGCCGAACACTTCTTCGACGGCTACAAAGCCGATCCCGCTTACGCGCTTGAGACGCTCGCGGCAGCCGTCCGGGGCGGGGCCGACATGCTGGTGCTGTGCGATACCAACGGCGGCTCGATGCCCTGGGAGATTCAGAAGATCACCCGCACGGTCGGCCAGAAAGTCGATGCGCGGCTCGGAATCCACGCCCATAATGACGGCGGCTGCGGCGTAGCCAACTCCATTGCGGCGATCAAAGAGGGTGCAGTCCACGTCCAGGGCACGAGCAACGGTTACGGCGAACGCTGCGGCAATGCCAACCTGTGCGTCGTCGTCCCTGACCTGGAATTGAAGATGGGAAAACGCTGCCTGCCCGAAGGCAATCTACGGCAGATGTACGACTTTTCGCATTTTGTCGCCGAGGTAGCGAATGTCTCGCCGAATGAACGTGAAGCCTATGTCGGGCGGAGCGCCTTTGCCCACAAGGGCGGCGTCCATGTCGCCGCTTTGCGCCGGAACGTCGACTCCTACCAGCACGTCGATCCAGAGTTGGTCGGCAACGAAATGCGCGTGGTGGTCAGCGAGCTTTCGGGGCGCGGCAACCTGATGAGCAAGGCCGAAGACTTTGGCCTTGCTGTCGAGAACCAGGAAGATGTGGCCGGGGTTCTCAAAGACATCAAAGACCTGGAATCACGCGGCTTCTCATTCGAAGCAGCGGAGGCATCGGTCGCGCTGCTGCTCAAACGGGTGGACGAGAACTATGTCCCCCCGTTTGAACTGGTCGACTACACCACTTACGTCGAACACCGGCAGGGCCGGGGAATGGTCACCGAGGCGACGGTCAAGGTGCGGGTCAACGGGGACGTATACCATACGGCGGCAGAGGGGAACGGCCCGGTCAATGCCCTTGACAATGCGTTCCGCAAGGCGCTCACCGAGACATATCCCGAAATGGCCCAGTTCCACCTGGTGGACTACAAGGTGCGTATCCTCGACAGCGAAAGCGCCACCGGCGCGCTGACCCGCGTGCTGATCGATACGCAGAGTGAATTCGAGCGCTGGAGCACGGTCGGCGCATCGACCAATATCATCGAGGCGTCATGGCAGGCGCTCGCCGACAGCTTCGAGTATGGTTTACTCAGGTACGCGGAAGAACTCGCGCCCCAGTCGATAAAGGCTAATGCATAAAATGGAAGCAAAAATCATCCTTCTCCCCGGCGATGGAATCGGCCCGGAAGTCGTCGCCGAGGGTGTCAAAGTCCTGGAAGCCATCGCGGAGCGATACGGGCACTCGTTCACCTTCGAAGAGCACCTGATCGGTGGGTGCGCCATCGACGCGCTGGGCACCGCCCTCTCCGACGAGACGGTCGAGGCATGCCGGACCGCCGACGCGATCCTGTTGGGCGCAGTCGGCGGTCCAAAGTGGGACGATCCCACTGCGTCGGTGCGCCCGGAGCAGGGGCTGCTCAGGCTGCGCTACGATCTGGGCCTGTTTGCCAACCTGCGCCCGGTGACGATCTACCCGCAGTTGATGGACGCCTCCCCCCTGAAACGCGACCGGCTGGAGGGGGTCGACATCCTGGTGGTGCGCGAATTGACCGGCGGCGTCTATTTCGGGAAGCCGCGCCTGCGCGAGGAGATCGAGGGCGGCGGCCTGCGGGCGCTCGACACGATGGTCTACACCGATTCGGAAGTGCGGCGCGTGGTGCGGCTGGCGTTCAGGCTGGCCCAGGGGCGCAGCAAGAAGAAGGTCACCTCGGTCGACAAGGCCAACGTCCTCGAATCGTCCCGGCTGTGGCGGCAGGTCGCCGGGGAAGTCGCCGGGGAGTTCCCCGACGTCGAGTTCGAGAATCAACTGGTCGATTCGGCAACGATGCGGCTGATCCAGTGGCCCGCATCGCTCGACGTGGTGGTGACGACCAATATGTTCGGTGACATTCTTACCGACGAGGCGTCGGTGCTGTCCGGCTCGATGGGGCTGCTGCCGTCGGCATCGCTGGCGGAGGGATCGCTGGGGCTGTACGAACCGATTCATGGCTCGGCCCCGGACATCGCCGGGAAGGGGATCGCCAATCCAATTGGGACGATCCTGTCGGCGGCGATGCTCCTGCGTCACTCGCTCGGACTCGAAGCGGAGGTCCGCGCGGTCGAGCAGGCGGTCGAAAAGACGCTTGAGGCAGTCTTCACGGTTCTGTTGCAAAAAATATCAGGAGTAGATACGCTCCATCGCTTTGACTACTGTCCAGTGTAAAACAAAGCGATAAACATGGGAAATCCCTTCAAATGGCGGCATTACGAAGCATCGGTCATTCTATTGTGCGTGACGTGGTACTTGAGATACGCCCTCAGTTATCGTGACCTGGCAGAAATGATGAGCGAGCGCGGATTGTCGATTGATCACACGACAATTTTCCGCTGGGTACAGGACTATGCTCCCGAAATCGAACAACGAAGTCGTCCCCATTTGAAGAAGAGTAATGATTCTTGGCGAGTAGACGAGACCTACGTCAAGGTCAGAGGAAAATGGATGTCCCTGTTTCTTCTAGTCGCCACAGCATCTGCCGGGCTTGCTGCGTCACCCAACGGGTGTTGGGATGCGCCGTACAACCAGCGAAATGTATGCGCCTTCTCCCTACTTCGATGAAAAACAAGGCGTGGAGAGTTTTAAGACCAACCGTCTCGACTGTGAAAAAATCGCAGGAAACCTCTTTAAGCAAACCTGGTTGCATCCGGTGATCATCGGTGTGGCGGCTTTTTCGTCCATTCTCTATATACTCTTCTGGGATGGGACACTGCACAGGCTGGATAACCAGGGGGCGATCGGGATTCTGATCAATGCGGCGATTCTGGCGGTTGTGTTAATATGGAATCCAACACTGTAACCCCGGCAAGATCTGGCAGACAATAAAAGGAAAAGGCATATGGATAAACGACAACTTGGAAAGACCAACATCGAGATTACCGCGATTGGCCTGGGCTGCTGGCAGTTCATGGGCAGTGACATGTTCTGGGGGAACCTCGAACAGCAGACAATGACGGATATTGTGCGGGCCAGCCTTGAGGGAGGGGTCAACTGGTTCGATACGGCGGAGGCTTACGGGGGCGGAAAATCCGAGATGGCTTTAGCCGCCGCGCTGGTGAGTCTCGGCATTGAGCCGGACGCGGTGATCGTGGCGACCAAGTGGCTGCCGGTGATGCGCTTTGCCGGGTCCATCAAAAAGACGATTGGCCGCCGCATCGACTGCCTGAAGCCCTTCGCTATCGACCTGCACCAGGTGCACCAGCCGATCAGCTTTTCCAGCATCCCGGTGCAGATGGCGGCGATGGCTGATCTCGTCGAAGCGGGCAAGATCCGCTCGGTTGGCGTCAGCAATTTCAACGAGGCCCAGATGCGCGAAGCACACGCTGCACTGCAAAGTCGTGGACTGGTGCTGGCCTCTAACCAGGTGCGCTACAGCATGCTGGACCGCAAGATCGAGAAGAACGGGGTGGTGCAGGCCGCGAAGGAGCTGGGCATCACGATCATCGCCTACTCGCCGTTGGAGCAGGGCGTTCTGACGGGTAAATTCCACGACAACCCGGAGTTGATGCAGTCGCGGGCATTCGCCCGGCGGCAGTTTGGCAAACTCAACCAGAAGACGCTCGAACGGACCGCGCCGCTGATCGATGAACTGCGCCGGGTGGCCGGTGCCTACGGCGTCACGGCGGCGCAGGTAGCCCTGAACTGGGTGCTCCAGGTGCATGGGGAAATCGTCGTGGCGATCCCTGGCGCGACCAAAGTACGTCACGCCGAAGAGAACGCCGGGGCGATGGCCTTCACGCTGACCGGGGCCGAGGTCGCGAAGCTGGACGAGGTCGCCACGCAGGTGATGGTCTGAGGTAAAGGGGTGAATCCGAGCGTGACCGCAGGTCGCCGACCTGCGGTCGTACGAGGATGGGTGAGGGCTTGATCCCCCCAAACGCGAACGCACCCATATTTGTAAACTTGATTTCTAAATTTTCCCCCCTCCTGATCCGAGCGGCGCAGGAAGGGGTGAGAGACAGCTAACAAAGCAGCAGTTTTTTGATTCACCTCTTTAACAGGGAGAGAAACACATGGCTGGCATCAGGAATATCAATGCCGCGCGGGTAACCGCTGCGGCAATGGGCATTCTGGTCGGGCTGAGCGGCGTGGAGCACGGAATCTTTGAAATCCTCCAGGGGAATATCCCCACGGGAGGCATGGAGATCGACGCCATTGGCCCGGCGCAAAAGCTGTGGGAGAACGCCAGCGAATCTGCGCTGACGCTGCTGCCCACCTTCCTGCTGACGGGCATCTGTGCCCTGACCGTCGGCTTGCTGATCATCCTGTGGTCGGTGGGCTTTATTCATAAAAAGGGCGGCGGCCTTGTGCTGATTCTGCTCGCTGCCATCCAACTTTACGCTGGTGGGGGTATTGCCGTCACCCCGATAGCGATTCTGGCCGGGCTTGCTGCGTTTTGCATCAACCGCCCCCTGAAATTGTGGCGCAGGCTTCCCGCCGGGGTGCACCGCGTATTGGCCGCTGTATGGCCGGTTCTGCTGATTGCCTTTGCGGTGCTCTTCCCCGGCATGCTTGTGATCGCGATTGTCGGCCTGGGTTTTCTGGAGCCGGACAGCACCACCAATCTTTTGTGGATTATGGGCTTCAGTTCCCTGGGCCTGATGGCGCTCGCCGTGCCCACCGGCCTTTCATACGACGTTCGCAGGCAGGGAGAACTCACCCAGAAGTCTTCCGCCGGTTAGAATATAAAAGGCAGACCTTACCCGCACGCCAGGAGATATGGCCCCATGAACACGAATTCACAGACCGCAGACTCCAAATGGAAGGGACTCTACCTGGCTGGGGCAGTCGCTCCCCTGGTGGCATTAGCTTTTTACCTGGCCGAGATGTTTACCATCATCTTTGGCCGGGTGCCCGTAGTATATAAAAAATAACGAACAAGAAAATTTCACATCTCAGGCGTGTGGGGGCCATAAAGTCGATCCGGTGCCAATTTGACGCGTAAGGCAAAAAAACTGCATCTATTCTATCTTTTTGTGAGAAAACGCCCCGTTTTATAGAACGGATGTGATTATCGGCCAGCACACCCCGGATAGGCCGCATTCTGATCGACATTGATCACGCGGGGCGTTGAGACATGCGGACTGCCCAGCATCTTCTTAAAAAATCGCTTGGCTGCCCGCTTGCTGCGGGTGGCATTCAATTGAAAGTCGAGGGTCTGGCCACTTGAATCGACAGCACGATACAGATACATCCATTTCCCCCCGACCTTGGCGTAAGTTTCATCCACTCGCCACGAATCATTACTCTTCTTCAAGTGGGGACGACTTCGTTGGTCGATTTCGGGGGCATAGTCCTGTACCCAGCGGTAGATGGTCGTGTGATCAATCAACAATCCGCGCTCGCTCATCATTTCTGCCAGGTCTCGATAACTGAGGGCGTATCTCAAGTACCACGTCACGCACAATAGAATGACCGATGCTTAGTAATGCCGCCATTTGAAGGGATTTCCCATGGTTATCGCTTTGTTTTACACTGCACAGTGGTCAAAGCGATGGAGCCTACCTGCTCCTGATATTTTTTGCAACAGAACCCAGAATTGTTCTTGGGAGTTCATCTTGACCTCACTTCTTGGCTCAACTTGAAGTGTGTCTGATGAACCCTTTTCTTTCAAACTACGCTATTCTGTGGTGCTACCCACTATCCGCATCTCCTCAAAAAAGGGAGTCCTCTTCTCTTCAACACATCTTGCTGCATAGAGATACATCGCAGCCGACCAGCTCTGCCAGTTCTGCCCCATGGGTTGACCGTTTTGAGATTTCAGCCATTCGTTAAAGCCAAATCTGAGGTCCTTATTCAGGTTTTTATTGGAAATCTTTATGACATCAGTAAGCGCGATGAGCTTCTCCTCGGCGAGCTGGTACCTTTTTGCCGCAACCAGAGCAGCCACATAAAAGCCACTGATAAAAGGCCAGATTCCGCCATTGTGATATTCGCCCGGCATGTTGTATTTTTCGTAACGGATACGCCAATCAGGATCTTCAGGCTTAATGAAAGGGTAAAAATTAGGTGGAAGATCAAAGACCAGTTCACCCTTATTTCTCATGCCCAGACATTCCGCTTCGATCCAGGTTACTATGCTTTCAGCTCTGGTCGGTGAGGCAATCCCGGAGAGAATAGCCAGACTGTTTCCCAACAGGTCAAACCGTTCACTAGCATAAATCTTGTACGACCAGACAGCGTAATAAGGCTTATGGCATATCGTCAATCCTTCATGAACATGACTATGGATACTATCTTCTGAGATCGTGAAATGTCTCATTTCCCGGCGCACCTGATCAGCCTGTTCGTGCTGCTCAAAAAGGCGAAGGTAACTGTAGACAAGCATATTCACATAGAGACCATAGCCCATCACCCATTGTTCATCACGCCAATCACTGGTTGGCTGCTGGGCTACCAGTGAGCGATCTGCAGGGCTTTGATAGACCATCCACGTCAAGGCTTTCTTTGCAGCATTCCGAAGAAAATCTGGTTCATCCTCTACTTTCCTGAAGATTGCAACAGCCAGCAAAAACAGCGGCGTGGTATCGCTTGCTCCCCGGTCATTTTTGTCGTGGACCAGCGAAGGGATATGCCCATGCTCTGTCTGATTTTTAGCCAGGGTTTCCAGCACCCTTCGCATGCTCTCAATCAGCACTTTATTCTCAGATACGGCGATGCCCAAGAGTGAAAACATCAAATCCCTGGTATACGGCTCGGGATACCCCCAGCCGGCTGTGCGAGGGAGCCCATGATAGGGGCCATGCATATTATGAAGCAGTACTTCTATGGCTGCTTGCCTGGCTTCTTCAATTTCTTGTCTGATAGAACTGTTCACAAATAGAAACCCCTATTGTATTCCCAATTTTTCATTAATGATCTGCACAAACCTTTTTGCAACGATACGATAGTCATAATTTTCCACGACGCGAGATCTCGCAGCCTGACCCATTTTTCTGCGCAAAGCCGGATCAGTCATCAGATCCATCAGATAGTTGGCAATATCGTGCACACTGGCCCGGTAATCCACGGTTCGGGGGGATTGAAATACGACTTTGTGATTGTTTTCAAAGCCCGATTCATCACCCAGAACAACTTCATCTACGACGATTTTCTTCGCCACGTTAGCCAGAAAGGCGGTTTCACCGTGGATCAGTGTATCGAGCATACCCATGGCTTTGATACCGATGACCGGTTTCTCACATGCGCCGGCTTCGACCTGAGCCATGCCGAAACCTTCCAACCGCGACGGTGCCGCATAGATATCGCACGCTCCCAGCAGATAAGGCATGAAATTACGTGAAATCGTATTGGTAGCATAGCGAACATGTTTTTCAATCCCCAGGTGGGTAGCCATTTGTAGATCAGCTAGATTCTGAAGCTGGGTGCGTGGTTGAGGCCATACTTTGCAGACATATTTCCAGTCTGGTGCTTTGCTATCAATAATGGCGAGTGCCTGCATGACCTCCTGCGCGCCTTTTGAGGCCGCATCGCCGCCAACAGTGAGAATCATCAACTCATCCGGTGAAATACCCAGTGCCTCCCGGACTGCCTTTATTTTCTCATCGTCTTTTTCAAAGGGCTTGAATGAATCCGTATTACAGCCCACTGGCAAAACTTCAATTTTGTCACCATTAATTCCATCCCGAACATACATCTCCTTCACCCAGTTGGAAGTTACGAGGATCAGGGGCAGGGCATTAAGTATCTCCTGGTAGTTAGCAATATAACCATCTGCTACCAGCCAGGGTACTGGCTGAACCCCATATCGCTGGGGATGAAGGATCAGTTGGGGGGTATGCCCCCAATAACCAACGCCCACCACAATATCTGGCTCGAACCAGCGGTAATACCATTCCTTCTCCTGGGCGGATTCAAAATGAGCGGCATGAGCTTCAACTCCCATTTCCAGCAGACCCTTATAAAGGAGATCTCCTTGAGTCGCCAGACCCCCTGGGGAGGGAGGATAGTCGTACAGTACCAGCACTTTCATGACGATTTTCCTTCCTTATCTAGCCACTGTTGAGCGTCCACCAGGTTTGTAAATTGCCAGAATGACTCTGCACGCGGGGTTGTTTTTGCCTCAAAGCCATCCTTTTCAAAACCATAGGTTGCAGTGATGATTCCATATTTTCTCCGCCAGATTCTCTCAGGCAGGATGTGGTAGATATCGGCAGTTTCCACCGGTCTTGGAAAATATTGCCTCTCCCCATCTTCATAGGCAAATGCCCAGAATTCAGTGGCCGATAGCTGCCCTGAATACCAAAGTGAGATCACGGCTTTGCCTACCTCCTCGTGCCTGAGATGCCGGGTATACTCTCCGCTGGGATTATGGGAAATGATGAGATCGAAATGCGTTTGAGGCAGCAGCCGGAGGATCGTCTCCTGAACCTCGTTGGCAGCCAAAGGTTTTTGTTCCGGGCCATCATCCAAATCGCCCATATTACCTCCCGCTCCGAAAGCTTTTAAGGCTTGATAGAATCTGGGGGCGCGGTCTTTGTCACTTGCCCGGCACAGTGTGATGATAAACCAGTTCCAGGAAGGCTCGCTTAGAATAGTTCCCCCCGCCCATAATGTTTCATCATCAGGATGGGCAACTATCACCAGAACTGACCGAGATTTTCCTCGTTTATTTTCTGTATATCTCATGTCAGGTACGCCCCCTGGAAATCGTGGATAATTCCCCGAACGGTCATTCAATCCAGTGTAGCATGAAATCTTGACAGATAGGTCATGAAAGCTAAGGCATCGCGTCAAAATAAGTTGACAGATTTTACCGGCAGTGGTTTAACACAGAAATGCAAAATACCACTGCTATCAAACACATCGAAACCGTCTATAAGTCGGTGAGGCCGCTGATGGATGAACGGATGAAACGACAGTGGGCGGC
>DAOUES010000002.1:0-5380 GCA_034430335.1 Anaerolineae bacterium
GTTACCTATCGGCGGATGCTGTTCTCGCCAATGCCGACCTGCCATACGTTTACCAGAATCTGCTGCCTGATGAAGGTGCGTCGCAACGAATGGCAAACAAGCGGTTTTCCTGCTCGACAATCAGCTTCTTCTGGGGCGTCGACAGGACCTACGGCGAGCTTCCGCCGCACACGCTCTTCCTGTCCGACGATTACCACGCCAACTTCGACAGCATCATCGACGATCTGGACATCCCGGAGAATCCCAGCCTGTACATCCATGCCCCGGTGCGTCTCGATCCGGCGATGGCCCCGGAGGGTCAGGATACGCTGACCGCGATTGTACCGGTCGGGCATATGAGTGAGAACGGCGACCAGGATTGGCCCGCCATCCGTGAACAGGCCCGTCAGCAGGTATTCCGCCGTCTCGAACTGCTGGGGATCACCGACCTGGAGTCCCACATCAAGTTCGAAGTGAACTATACGCCGCTCTCGTGGCGGAAACGGTACAACCTGGTCAAAGGCGCGACGCACGGCCTGGCCCACAACCTGACGCAATTGGGCTACTTCCGCCCGGCCAACCGGCATCCACACTATCACAACCTGTACTTTGCCGGTGCCAGCACCCGTCCGGGCACCGGCCTTCCGACCGCGCTCGTCTCCGGGCGGCTGGCTGCCACCCGCCTGATGGATGACTTCGGGCTGTCCAGTTGATCTATCCGACAACTCACTTCGTTCGTTTCGGATAGATGCAAAAATCGAAACGCTTGACCTGACCGGGGGTCGCATTGGAGAAAGACTTTGGCTCAACTACAGAAAGAGTGTAAAACAGGGTAAACTATGAGCCATGGAATTTCCAATCGTAGACCTCCTGAGTGAAGAAGACTGTGAGCAGTGGGTGTCCAGATACTTTCATCCGGACGGATTGAAGTGTCCGCGCTGCGGGGCTGGGGTGGAAGAAGCCTATCGCTTTCGCCAGACGAAACGGAGTAAGTTGACGGTCTATCGGTGCAAGCACTGTCTTCAGCCCTACAATGTGTACAGCCGGACGGTGTTCGAACAGCGGCATCTGAGACCGGCGCAGGTGATCCTTTTACTGCGCGGGGTGTTGAAAGGTGAGCCAGCCAGGACGCTGGCGGCAGAACTGGGCTTGCATGAGGTGACGGTACTGGAACTTCGCCGAGACCTGCAAGCCAATGCGAGGCTCCTGCAACCCGATAGCCCACTGCCCGACCAACAGACTGAAACCGACGAGATGTTTCAGAATGCGGGGGAAAAAAGGGGATGAGCACTTCGACCCGCTCGACCCGCCGCGCCGCCGAGCGAATAAACGACGCGGGCGCGGCACGTATGCCAATGACCGTCCGCCGGTGGTCGGAACAGTCGGACGTGACAGCGGACAGGTACGCCTGAGAGTGGTTAGGGATACCACAAGTGACACGTTGGTCAAGCATGTGCATCAGTTCACCCTGGCTGGTGCTTATGTCTACACCGACGAATATCAGAGCTACAACCATGTCATTCGTCCCCACGCTACCGTCTGTCACGGCATCAAGGAGTGGGCGCGCGACGATGATGGAGACGGCATTCGTGAAGTCCACTGCAATACCAGCGAAGGCATGTGGACGGACGTCCGCAACTTCCTGCGTCCCTTCAAGGGTGTTCACAAGAAGTACCTCGGTGGGTATATCGCTATTGCCGAGTTCCGGCGCAATCTCAAACGGATTTCGCCTGCTTTCATCTCGTCTCTGGTTGCCTTTCACTCTTTCTGTAGTTGAGCCTAAAACAAAGTGATGAGCATGGAAAAACCATTCATCTGGACATTATCTATTGCTTATTGATCGCGTTCTAATAAGCATTGGACAGTAACTTCTGATCGTTACACTATTTCAGGTTGGCACCACAGTAGCCGCATTTCGCCGCTGTCGACGTGATCCACTGCACCGAATCGGCGGCAGTCGGCCCATTGCAGTGGGGGCATTGGGCCGGAAGCCAGCTTGTATCACGCCCTTTGAAGGTCGACTGAAATTCCTGCATATCGCTCAGGAGTTGCTGTACGTAGCGCCAGTTGTGATACCCTTTGCTCACCGCAATGCCCAGCGCTTCCTGGGCTGCCTACTTTGCCATAGGCCCATGCGAGGTTCCCGTAGGCGCCCCCGGATTGTGACCCATCCTTCACAGACTCTTCCATCAGTTCAATAGCCCGCATTGGCATATCACGGAAAATATACAACGCTCCCAGGCTGGATAGCGAAAGATCGTCGCGCGGGTCCAATTTGAGAGCTTTTAGATAACAGGCTTCGGCTTCGTTGAGATCATTCAGCTTGCGCAGTGTGACGCCATAGTTATGCCAGGCGATAACGCATTTATCGTTTGCCTGTATCGTTTTTTGTGGGCTTCGACTGCTTTTTAAAATCGCTCCAATTGGCTGTAGGCATTCCCCAGTCTGGCATAGACCAGGGCTTTATTGTAGAGTTTTACTCCCTTCTTCAACCCGGTTTTACATTCCTCGACAACAGTCAGATAGTCCCGTTTATGGTCGGCTTCGAAAGCCAGCCTGATATGTTGATCGCCTCGTGCCATGTCATTCCTCTCGATATCAGCCCGTATCTGCCGGTTAGTATATTGATCACCCAGCGTGGCGTCAAAAGTCACCGGATCGCCTGCCATATAAATACACCCCCCGGATGTGCCTTTCGGTGGATCACCATAATCGTTGTTTGAAATACCCTGTAGACAGGTAAGAAAAAACTTGTTTACAGGGATATTTTTATGCACGTACCGGTTATCTGGTCAAAGGTATTCAGAGATATCGTCGGCAGCCCGGCGCGGTCGGGGCTGGTGATCCTGTCAATCGCTGCCGGGTTGTTCGCCATCGGCGGGACGGCCAACGCCGGGCTGACGATCAGCCGGGAGATGAACGAGCAGTACCCGGCCACTCACCCAGCCAGCGCCACTTATCACCTGTCGGCGTTCGACGAGGAACTGGCGGCGGCGGTCGGGGCGCAGCGCGAGATCACCGGAGTCGAGGCGCGGCGGGTGGAGCCGGTGCAGGTGATCGACGATGGCGGCAAAGTCCACAATATCGAGCTGGTCGTCCCGCAGGATTATCAACCGGTCAGGCTCAACCAGTTCGAGATACTGGAAGGCGATCCCGCGCCCGGCCTGCGTGAGATTTTCCTGGAGCGGAAGACCGCCGAATGGCTGGGCGTCGAGACCGGCGGCACACTGACTCTCCAGATCGACGGGGCGGAGGAGCGCACCTACACTTTGCAGGTGACCGGGATCGTCCACGACCTGCATCAATTTCTGCCGATGTGGTACGAGGTCGGCACCGGCTATGTGTCGATGGATACGCTGCGCTGGATGGGCTTCGACGCGGCTTACAACGAGATGCTGGTGACGACGGCCAATCCCTTCGACAAGGAGTCGGTGCGGGCGATCACCGAGGACATCCGCGAGCGGGTGATCGAGCCTGCGGGCTACACGGTCTACCGGATCGAGCGGGGCGACCCCGGCAAGCACTGGGGAGCCGACATGCTCTCGGCGATGCTGATCGTCTTCCAGGTGGTGGGGCTGATCTGCATCGTGATCAGCGCCGGGCTGGTGACGAATACGGTCGCGGCGCAGGTGCTCCGGCAAATCAGGCTGATCGGCGTGATGCGGGCCTACGGCGGCGTGCGAGCGCGGATCGCGTGGAGCTATATCGTCACCACGCTGATTTACAGCCTGATAGCGATGGCGATCTCGATCCCGCTGGGCCGCTGCGGGGCGCTGATCATCACCGGCGCGGTGAGCAACATGCTCAACTTCGACGTGCCTGCTGCGGGCGTGCCGCTGCCGGTGGCGCTGATCCAGGTGATGATCGGGCTGTTGGTGCCGGTCGGGGCGGTGATCGGCCCGGTGATGGCCGGTACGGGCATCCCGATTGCGCAGGCGGTCAACCAGGATGGGAACATTCAGTCGGTGAAGGCGGGGCTGGTCGCATCGATTCTGAATCATCTGAAAGGGCTGCCCAGGCCGGTGGTGCTGGCAGTCAGGAATACCTTCCGGCGGAAAAAGCGGCTGGCGCTGACGCTCGGCACGCTGACCGTCGCCGGGGCGATGTTCATGGCGGCATTCAGCACTCACCTGATGCTGCGTGATAATGTTGAGTGTCGCCAATTACTTCCAGTACGATGTTTTGCTGAGCGTCTCGACTGATGCGGCCATTCAGACGGTCGAGCGGGAGGCGCTGCGCCTGCCCGGTGTCGAACTGGCCGAGGGGTGGTACTCGATAGGTGGATCGGCGTCAGCGGGGAGAGGGGGCGATACCGAGGACGTGGACATGATCGGGGTGCCCATCGACACGTGGACGATGACCCCGCACCTGGTCGAAGGGCGCTGGCTGGAAGCGGGAGACGGGAACGCGGTGGTCATCACCGAAGACCTGGCCGACGATCTACAGGGGTTGGGAATTGGCAGTTCGCTCGTCGTGACAATGGAAGACGGCGACCGGGATTACCGGGAGGTCTACATCGTCGTCGGGATCGCCACCCAGCAGATATTCAACACGCAGGTGTATGTTCCCTACGATGTCCTCACGCGGCAGGTCGACGCGGCGAACCGGGTCAGCGAAATCCGGGTGAGGGCGTCGAGCGGGGGCTATCTGTCAGCGGACGAGCAGGAAGCGCTGGGCGAGAAGCTGGCCGGGCAGTTCGAAAAGAACGGCTGGGGACACGGGACGCCGGATACACGCTCGCAGGCGTACCTGTCGAACCTGAGCAACTTCGACCCGATCCTGTATTCGCTGATGGGCATGGCAGCGCTGCTGGCCTTCGTCGGCGGGCTGGGGCTGGCCGGGACGATGAGCCTGAACGTGATCGAGCGGACGCGCGAGATCGGGATCATGCGGGCGGTCGGCGGGTCGGATGGATCGGTGCGGCTGGTGATCCTGTTCGAGGGGCTGTTCGTCGGGCTGTTAAGCTGGGTGCTGAGCGCGGCGCTATCGCTGCCGATATCGTACTGGCTGGCGAACATCCTCTGCGAGGTTCTGCTCAGCGGGTCGGTACAGTATCACGTTTCGGTGCCGGGCATCTGGGGCTGGCTGGTGATGGTGATGGTGATCGGCGCGGCGGCGAGCCTCGCCCCGGCGCAGTATGCGTCGCGGCTGACGATCAGAGAGATACTGGCTTATGAATAAGCTCTGTTCCAGGGAACAAAACGCCTGCAGCGGGCGTCCTGATAGCAGACAGGCGCTAACCAGGAGGGAAAATCGTGGTTCACAATGTCAGATACATCGTGTGGACAGTTGTGCTTACAGGCTGTTTGCTGCTCATGGCAGCCTGCTCCACAGAAGACACCACCTTCACTGTTGAACAGGAAGAAAGCAACGTCGTTGAATACGCCTTCGGGGGTGGTGA
>DAOUES010000003.1:0-12061 GCA_034430335.1 Anaerolineae bacterium
TCAGCTTGACCAGCGAGTAATGGCCCTCCCAGCCGGTATAGCCGAACGGGTCGCCGTAGGGACTCTGCTCCCCGAAGTGAAGGTCGTGAAACCAGTCCCGGTAGGCTGACCGCTCACCGTTCTGACGCAGATCGTAGAAGGCCCAGAAATCCCGCCCGACATGGTTGAACACCCCGTCGAGGATGACGCGCATTCCGCGCGCATGGATCGCCTCGACCAGCCGCTTGAGCGTGTCGTTGTCGCCCAGCCGCCGGTCGACGTGGAAATAGTCGACCGTGTCGTAGCCGTGCGCGGTTGACTCGAACACCGGCCCCAGGTAGATCGCCGTAATGCCCAGGTCTTCCAGGTGATCGAGCCAGCCGGTGATATGTTCCAGCCGGTGGACTGCCGGTGAGTGAAAATCGTTGCGCGGCGGTGCGCCGCAGAATCCCAGCGGGTAGATGTGATAAAAGATCGCGGTGTCTGTCCAGTGTTCCATTATAGTCTCCTCTTTAGTATACCGACCGGTATACTGCTTCCAGTAAAAAAAATAGTCCGATCCAGGTTATTGAGTTACTTACCATACAATCCAGGTAGACCGGGGAATGATATCCTCCAATCGCCGACTTCGCAAACACCCCCGCTACGAGAAAATCCCGTGCATGAACTGGTGAGTCGCATCATACACCAGTTGATTGTTGAGTTCCGCGTGCCCGTTGAGCCAGAGCGTGATCATGTTGTTGATCAGCCCCATGAAGGTCACCGCGTAGCGCCGATGTCGCCCGCGCATGTTGCCGTGATCGTCCGCCGCCAGCAGGAACAGCCGCTCCATGATGGCGAACTGCTGCTCGTGATACTTCGCTACTGCCTGGTAGCCGTCGCTCTCGACCGGGGCGAAGGTCAGCGCGAGTTGGAAGCGGTAGAACGTGCCGTTCTCGCGGGCAAAATCGAAATACGCCTCGACCACCTTTTGCAGCGTCAGCGTGATGTCGTGGTGATAATCCGCCGCCTTCTCGACCGCGCCGATCAGCGCCCGGAAGTGCTCGCTTAGGATGGCGTCGAGCAGGCCGGCCTTGCTGCCGAAATAGTGGTAGAGGGTTGGCTTGGTGACCCCCGCCGCCTCGACGATCTCCTGCACGCCCACCGCGTCGAAGCCCCGCGCGGCAAACAGCCGCAGCGCACAATCCATCAGCGCGGATCGATTGTCAGTCGTCACTGATCCTCCGGCGAAAGCTAACTGACTGCAATTAGTATACCGTTCGGTATAGTGTTTGTCAACTGGGATGGGGGGATGGGTGCGTTTCAAGTTAATGGGTTATACGCTAACCCCCTCCGTTCGACCTCCGGTCGCCCACCTCCCCCTTTGCAAAGGGGGATGCGGTTGGATTTTTGTCCAGTTGAAGCAGCCTCGGATTTGTCTACAGGTTGCCGGTTCGCTGATATGGCTTATCATTGATAGGCCAACCGTAAATGCAGCCTGTAACTTAAGGATTTGATCGATGAACGATAAGACATTCTCAATCGGAACCGTATGCCAGTCCTCGCCGACCACAATCGGCGATACGACCTATTTTCTCATTCGCCTTCACGATAGCGCTGATCGTCTCCTGGGTGTGATCGGCGATAAGGCCGGGTTTCAAGACCCGGCCCATAAAGAAAACTCCGCCGTCTTCTACCCGCTGACCGCCCACAACGCCGCCGAACTGCGCCGCCGTATCGACCGGCTGAACCCGGTTCCGCTCGGCAAAAGGGCCTCGTTCGGGTTTGGCGACCGTTTAGGCGTGGCAACGCCGGGCCACATCGAGGCGATGCGCACCAGCGGCGCGGTCGACCGGGTCGCGCCGATCTTCGCCCAGCAGTCGGTGCGTGAAAACACCCGCACCGGGCGCACCCCGCAGCAGGTGATGGATGATGCAATGTGGGGCATCTTTCAGGAAGGCTGGACGGGAATCTGGGGAGCCGATGCCGACCACGTCAAGGAGATCGCCGATCTCAGGCCTTTCGTCGAGGCAGGCTACACCTTCTACACGATTGACCCTTCGGATCATGTCGATAACGAGGCCGACTCGGACGGCGTCGATACGCTGAAAGAAAAAGTGATGGCGCTGCCCTGGGAGGCGCTCGACAGCAGCACCACCGATATGGAATCCCGCTACTGTCTCAAGCCGGTCAAACTCGACGGGCTGACGCTTGAGTTTGACGAAGAAATCCTCCTGCGGGCGCTGACGAAGTACGGGCGGGCGCTGGCCCATACAATAGCCGTCGCCCAGGCATTGAACTCCCTGATGGAGGGCCGCGCCTTCGACCTCGAAATGTCGGTCGACGAAACCGATACGCCAACATCGAGTCACGAGCATTATTTCATCGCCAACGAGCTGGCCCGCTGCGAGGTGCCGGTCGTCAGTGTCGCCCCGCGTTTTGTCGGGAAGTTCCAGAAGGGCGTCGACTATATCGGCGACGTTGGCGAGTTCGAGCGCGAGTTCGAAAAGCACGTTGCCATCATGCAGCATTTCGGCACCTACAAGATCAGCATCCACACCGGCTCGGACAAGTTCAGCATCTACCCGATCATTGCCAGATACACGCGGGGGCAGGCGCACGTCAAGACCGCCGGAACCAGCTACCTCGAAGTGCTGCGCGTTATGTCCCATGTCGATCCGGCCCTGTTCCGCCGGGTGCTCGACCTGGGGCATGAGCGTTTTGAAACCGACCGCAAATCCTATTTTGTCGACTGCCAGCCCGCGAAAGTCCCGGCGGGCGATCAACTGGCCGATGCCGACCTGCCCGGCCTGCTCGATCAGTTCGACTCGCGACAGCTTCTCCACGTGACCTTCGGCTCGGTGCTCGACGTTTTCGGGGAGCAGATTTTCGCCATGCTCGCCGATCACGCCGACGAGTACCGGGTGGCGCTCGCCGATCATTTCAGGCGGCATATCAGCCCATTTTTATGGAGACATGATTAAGTTTGCATAATCTAAACCCCCACCTGCCCTCGCTTCGCTCGGCCTTTCCTCCCCCTTCGCAAAGGGGGAGGTGGACGACCAGGGGTCAGACGGAGGGGGTTATTGGCAAAACGCAAAATATCGACAGAACCTGACTTTAGCCAATGGAGACGAGCCATGAATGAGGTATTGAATCAGATCGAACAATTCGGCGTCGTCCCGGTGGTCGCCATCGACGACGCGGATCACGCCCTGGGCCTGGGCCGGGCGCTGCTCGACGGTGGGCTGCCCTGCGCGGAGATCACCTTCCGCACGGCTGCCGCAGGCGACATATCACCTTTAGCCCGGTGCTTCAGCGCCGGGATGGTGCCCGAACGCCTTCTCCCCGGCCTCGATTGGCACGCTCAACCGATTCTCTTTGGGCGGAATTTGATGTCTGTCTAATGTGCTGCCTGTCCCTCGTCGATGACCTGGCGAGTCCAGTCATTCGGGGGAGAATCAGACAGCCTGGGCAAATCGTTTGTATTCAACCTGGGAAGCGTCAGCAGTTGGTCTGCTTCAATCCTGGCAATGCCTACATGTAAAGTCAACCCGATGCTGCAACCCCGATCACGAAGAACGGATAGGAGTGAATCATCATATCCTCCATAGGGATAAGAAAACATCCAACCATTCGGCGAACTACCGATAATTCTCATGAAGTCAAGCCCGGCCTCGATATCGTGTTCCTGTTTGGCCCTGTCCAGGATATTGAGCCAGTCGTGACTGTAACCGTGCCCCCCGATGTACATGCCATTTCGATGTAAATGCCTCAACTGCTCGACGTTCATATACAGTTCCGACGCAAATGCAGCCTCGTCCGAGGTGACGAATTCGCCGAACAGCAGGCTGGAGATGATGTCACGCAAATCGGTGGGAAGTTCCCGCTGTAGCAGGTGCTTGATGAATACGACTTCCGGGGTGTCGAAGCGCCCGGCGACTGCCAGTCTGGTCCAGTAGTCGTCGTTGCTGGGGAGTCCGTAGCCGGCTCGATATTCATCCAGCCAGTGATAAATACGCCTGACGATCTTCTCCTTGTCCGGGACGGAAGCCAGCACGAAGTGGATTTTGTTCACGTTCAACACATGGTGCTCAAGAACCGCTTTCGCCACCGGGAAGAAGCACGCCGATAGATGATTGCGATCCAGAACAGGGTAGACGTCGAGAAAGTGATCGATGTATCCATCGTCGAAGGTCAGGAGCGCTGTCCTGGGTGGAAGCTCGCCTCCCGGAGCGATGGTATCCAGCAGTTCCCTGCCGCCGATTACGGTGTAGTACTTTTTTATGTAGTCGATCTGGGCTGAAAACTGCTCGACCGTAAGCCCCTTTATATCGGGGAAACGCGAACCCTGTATGTCGCGTACGTAATGGTACATGATTATCGTCAGCAAGGATGACATGTCATCACTCCTTGAGAGCATGCACCATGAATGTCGAGCTGTAGGGGATCAGTGAGGAGTGATCGTAGCCATAGCCCTGAAGCAGCATGGCGATGCTGAAATGTACTTCGGGATGGAGGCCCTTGAAGGCCGGATTTACGCCGTGAATGTGAACGGGGAATATCTGCCTGACCGAAAATCCGCTGGCACTGAGCAAACGCATCAGTTGCACCGGCGTGTACTGGTATCGAGTTGTGACGCCAATACCTGTATCGGTATGTTCTGTGTCCATTGGCTGGAGCGGCGCTGTCTCCAGATCGACCAGTTGTGTAATATCCGATGTGGAGGCGATGGCAACCGCCTCTTCTAAAAGTTGGTCCGCAGTCCCTTGTGAGATTTCTTTCTCGGTGTAGCTGTTCAATGAAAACAGGTTGAACAGCCGGTTGCGCGAACCTATAACGAGCGATCCACCCGGATTAAGCCCTTGATAGGCCAATTCAAAGAAGCGATCTCGCTCACCGTATGAAATATACTCGACAAATCCATTCGCCGCGATGACATCGTACATATTCGAGGAGAAATCATAGTCAAATATCGATTGGCAGGTGAAGACGGCTTCAGGAAGGTCTCTCAGCCGGGCTTCATTTCGGGCAATGTCGATCATCTCGTCGGAAAAGTCGATTCCGGTAGCGGGGATGCCCATTTCAGCGATGTCACACACCAGGTCGCCTGTTCCACATCCAATATCCAATACTGAGCGCGTCACTGCTCTGGAAACGATTACGTCCAGCACGTATTGATTTCGGTACTTAATGACGTTAAACCGCTGTTCACTATCAGAGATGGCTTTTTCCTTCCATTCACCGGCATGTTTTTTGAAGTAGTCGAGAGTTTGCGCCTGTTGTTTTTTCGCCATTTCTATATTCCTGCCTGTTTGATGAAAGGGTTTATCCTTGCACCCAGGTAAACCCTGATAGAATGTATTCCTTCATTTGTCCGGCTCATTCTACGGTAAGTCGACTTTGAGATCAAGAATATAGAGGTGCTCAAGTAGAAACTGCACCTCCTACTTAAAACGCCTTCTCCCCGGCCTCGATGGGCACGCTCAGGCGATTCTCTTTGGGCGGTATGGGGCAGGTCCACATCGGGTTATAGGCGCAGTAGGGATTGTAGGCCATGTTGAAATCGACCACGAACGCGCCGTCCGCCTGCGGATCGATCTCTAAGTAGCGCCCGGCCTCGTAGGTTTCCTCGTCGTTGGTCGCGTCCATGAAGGGCAGGAAATACCCGCCCCCGTTCACTGCGACGAATACCGTCAGTTCGGCATCCTGATCCCCCACCATGAATGATATCTTCCCCCAGCGGAGGAAATCGGCGGGCGTGCCGGTGCTGGTCTGCATCGTCACCCGGTCGTGCTCGTCGAACACGTCCATGTCGAGCACAAACTCAAGGTCGGGGTTCTCGTCGAAATAGTTCAGCCCGTCGAACCCGTCTTTTTGTTCAGGCAGCAGCGGCGAATGCTCGTCGTATTTGAAGAACTCGTCTTTACGCCGCCGGAAAGTCTTTAGCTCGCTCATCGATTCCTCGTCCCCTCACTCGATCACCATACATTCTACCCGAAAACCGGTCGATTATGCTTTTGCGATCCATCTGCATCTCATTGACGAACCCGCCCGGGAGAATCTTACCCCGTTTTTTTGTGCCCGGTATCATCCGGCTGGTTTTTCTGATAGAATGCTCACCGAAAAGGTTTGAATCCGGTTAGACAAATCCCGCCGGGTGGACTATCATAGTAGCGAATCATCCGATGCACAGAGTATCACAAACTTGATCTTACGCAGGTGGGGGGTGTCGGCATGCGTCGATATCGTTTTGTCCAGGCTGATGTGTTTACCGAAGTCGTCTTTGGCGGGAACCCGGTCGCCGTTTTCCCCGATGCCGAGGGCTTGAGCGACGGTGAGATGCAGCAGATCGCCCGCGAGTTGAACCTCTCGGAGACGACCTTCGTCCTGCCTCCCACCGACCTCCGCGCCAATGTCCGGGTGCGCTTCTTTACCCCGTCGTCGGAGCTTCCCTTTGCCGGTCACCCGACCGTCGGCACGCATGTCGTGTTAGCCAGCGAAGGCCGCTACGAGATCACCGGCCCGGTGACCCGAATCTGGCAGCAGGTCGGCATCGGCACCCTGCCGGTCGATCTGATCGCCGACTCGAATGGCCGCGTCACCCGCGCAGTAATGACCCAGGGCGAAGCCCGTCACGGCGAAGTCTTCGAAGACAGGGCGGCGCTGGCCCAGTCCCTCGGATTGAATTTCGAGGATATCGACCCGGTGCTGCCTGCCCAGGTCTACTCGACCGGTCTCCCCGGCCTGATCATCCCCGTCGTCTCGCTCGATGCCATCCGGCGGATCAATCTCAACGTCGGCCTGTTCAACGAAATCTGCCGGACGCTGGGCGTCACCGGCGCTGAAGTTTTCACTACCGAAACCCTCGATAAGGCCCACCATGCCCACGTGCGCAACTTCGATCCGTTGGTCGGTATTTTCGAAGACCCGGCGACGGGCAGCATGGGCGGGGCGCTGGGAGCCTACCTGCTGGCAAAGGACATCTATCCCTACGAGTACGACGCCTCGACCAACCACATGGTTTTGGAGCAGGGCTTCGAGATGGATCGCCCCAGCCTGATCGAAGTGGAGGTCGACATCCGCGAAGGGATTGTCTCCGAGGTGCGCGTCGGCGGGCAGGTGGTGATCCTGATCGAGGGCGAACTGACGCTCGATTAGCCCAATCTCATAGAATGCGTGTCGTACGGGTGCAGCGTGCTGCGCCCGTGTTTTTCCCGATCTCGCTGCCCGCTCGCTGCCGGTGACCGGTGACATCTACCGGTTTTCCCAGTGCGGCACATCCTCGTCGACACACCACAGCAGGAAGTAGACGCCCGTCCGCCCCAGCCATTTGAATTGATCGCGCAGGCGCTTGTTGCGCACTTCGTAAGGCTCGCCGTCCATCGAGCGTAGATAAGCGTGGAACGACCCGTACTCGTCGATAATCCGCTGCATCACGCGCGCATTGTGGAAGGTCGCCTCGATCTTCTGCCCGTTGCGGATGATCCCCGGATCGGCGAGCAGCCGATCCAGGTCGTCAATGTCGTAATTCGCCACTTTGTCGATGTCGAACCCGTCGAACGCCTTCCTGAAGTTGGGCCACTTCCGCCGCACGACCGCCCAGCTAAACCCGGCCTGGAACATCCCCTGGACGATGATTTCGAAGTAGCCGCTGTCGTCTTTTGGCTTGATGCGCGGCGGGATGTGGTAGCCGCGTTCTTCCTCTGGGATCAATTCGGGGGGAATGTCTAGCGCCATAATCGATGCTCCTGTCGCTCTGCGAACTTATGTTCGATTATAGCGTTGAGTGATGTAAGTTTCAATGATCAGGCCCACCCCCTTCGACAGGTCTTCGACCTGCCACTTCCCCCAAGGGGGCAGGTGGGGTACGAATTGTAAGGATCAATAAGCCACGCCAACCTGATCGCCCCCAGGTTGGGGGAGATGGGCGACCGCAGGTCGGCCAGAGGAGGCCGCTGAACCCCCGCTTCCAAACCGCCCCGATGATCGCTATACTTGGTCGCACCAGCCGATCATAAACGGGAGGGATTCAACCGATGCCGGATAGTCGCAACGTCGCCATACTGATTTTCGACGATGTCGAGGTGCTCGACTTCGCCGGGCCGTTCGAGGTGTTCGCCGTCACCGGCGACGCGGAAAAGCGGGTGCGCTATTTCAACGCCTACACCGTCGCCGAATCGCCCGGCCCGGTCATCACCGCCGGTGGGTTGAGCGTCAACCCGGCCTATACCCTCGCCGACTGCCCGCCGCCCGACATCCTGCTCGTCCCCGGCGGCTTCGGCACCCGCCGTGAGATGAAGAACGAGCGCCTCCTGGAATGGATCAGGGAGACATCGGCCAGCGTCGAACTGCTGCTGTCGGTATGCACCGGGGCGCTGGTGATCGGCGCGGCGGGGCTGCTCGACGGCCTCAAGGCGACCACCTTCCACACCTGTTTCGACCTGCTGCGCGAGGCGGCCCCGGCAGCCGCCGTGATCGAAGGCGCGCGCTTCGTCGACAACGGCAAAGTGGTCACCTCGGCGGGAGTCAGCGCCGGGATCGACATGGCGCTGTATGTCGTCGGGCGGCTGCTGGGCGAGGAACAGGCCCGACAGTCCGCCGCCCACATGGAATACGACTGGCGGCCATGACCATCCCCGCCGAACTGCTGATCCTGGTGACGCTGATCGTCGTGCTGGCGGTTATCGCCCGGCCTTTTTTCGCCCGCGATGATAAGCCGCAGTCCCGCGCCGCGATCCTGCGCCGCCGCGCCGATCTGCTCGACGATCTGCGCCGGGCGAAGGCGGGGCGCGAACGCGCCCGGTCGAAAAGACGCCGGGATCGACTCGAGCAGCGCAGCCGGGAACTGCTCAAGGCGCTGGCCGATCTGCCCCAGCTTGACGAATCGCCGGAAGCCGACCCGGTCGAGGCGGCGGTGGCGGCGGTGCGTTCAGGAGGTGATCAGCAGCCGTGACCATGCGCCGCTCGTTCGCCGTTCTGCTGGTCGCCCTCTTGATCATCGGCTGCCTGCCGGTCGACGCGCCGGTGCCGGTCGGCCCGGTCGAGGACTGGCCGCAGGTCGATTCTGTCGAAGCGCCGACCCCGTCCCCCGTCGAGGTCGATCTGCCGACCCCGGCCCGGAATGAAATCGTCGGGCGGGTGGTGATGGGCACCCCCGGAGCCGATCTCCCCACCGATCTTACCATTCGTCTTCGCGGTCGAACGCTCGATGTATCCGGCCAGCCGGTCGATTTCCTGGTGGCGGATGTACCCGTCGATGCGGACGGCGCGTTTCGCTTCGACGGCGCAGCCTTTGATCGCCCTGACATCACCTATACCGCCGAGGTCACCCTTGACGGCGTGACCTTTTCGGCGGGTAGGGGGATCGATCCGCGCATCCCCGGTGTCGCCATCCCGCTCGTGATCTACGCCACCACCGCCGACCCCGACGTGATCGCCGTCGATGCGCTCACCCTCACCCTGATCGACCAGCCGGGGGCGCTGGCAGTCGAGCAGCGGGTCGTCTATTCGAATTCGAGCGACCACGCCTACGCGACCCGCGACCCGGTTCGGGGCGGGCAGCGCGGGAGCGTGACGATTGCGCTCCCCCCCGACGCCTACGGCGTGACCTTCACCGGTGGGCAGATCGGCGGGCGGTTCATCGAGATCGCCCCGGCGACCTATGTCGATACCGCGCTGGTGCCGCCCGGTGACCGTGTCCACACGGTCGAGGTGAGCTATTTCCTGCCCTACGACGGCCCGCGCGAGCTGTCGCTGCCGCTGACTTACACGGTCGAATCGCTGACCGTCCACGCGCCGGAGGCTTACCCGCTGCGGACCGAGGGGCTGTTCGAGGCCGGATATGACGTCGACGAGGGTAATCTCATTCTGCGCTACGCCGGGGTCGATCTCGGCGCGGGCGAGCCGTTGGTGATCGATATTGGCCCGGTGGAGGCGGGGGAGTCGAATGTGCTGCGCGTGGCGCTGATCGCCACCGGCGGGGTGATTGCGATCAGCGTGGTGGTGTGGCTGATCGGGTGGATACGTCGGCGCGGGGGCCGCTGGACGGCCTCGCAGCGGCGGCTGATCCGGGAGATCGCCGCGCTGGATGACGCGCACGAGGCGGGCGAGATCGGCGAGACGGACTACCGCGCCCGCCGCGCCGATCTCAAGGCGGCACTCGTCGAGGAGCGCGAGCGGTGATCAGGGTATCGTTGGGGCTGATCGCCGGGCTGCTGGTCGGGATCGCGCTGCGCCTGACCCATCCGGGTTTCACCTGGCGTCAGGTGATCGTGCTGGGCGTCGGCTGGGCGCTCTCCGCGCCGCTGCTGGCGCGCCTGTCCCCCGTCGTGTGGGAGATCGGCCTGGGCTTCCCGGTCGGGCTGATTCCCGCCGCCGCCTTCCTGATCCTCGCCATTCGCCGCGCCCAACCGTCGATTCAATGGCGGCGGCTGTGGATCATCGCCGGGGCGCTGATTGCCTGCGGATCGGTCGTGTTCGGCGTCGTCCCGTACTACTTTATAGCTGGTATTTATCACAGTCCGATACTCGCCGCCATCGCCCATTATCGCATCCCGGTGGGGCTGATCTTCGCGGCGATCTGCGCGGCGGTCGCCGTGTGGCAGCTTCGGAAAGCCGGTTGGGGCCGGGGATCGCCCCGCGCCGCGCCCGAACCAATCCCGGTCGGTGGTCTGCCGTCGACCGGCGATCTGGAATCCATCGCCGATTTCCTCTTCCCGGCTGACCGGGCCAATCTGCGCACCGCGCTTCGCCTGTTCTACGACCTCGAAACACCCTACAACGCGCTGTCGCGCAGCATCACCGAAGGCGAACGGCTGATCGCCCCGGTCTGGCGCAAACGCGCCCAAAACGTGGTGCTCTCAATGTTCATCGCCGGGGTGGTCGTCGGGGCGATCTGGCTCGGCACGACGAGCAATCTGATGGGGGTGATCTTCGGCACGATCGGGATCATCTTCCTGGCGGAAACCATCCCGCCGATTCTGCTGTTTGCCTTCTCCTCGCCGATTGTCGCCGGGGCGGCGGCGCTGCTCGTCTACCGCGATGTCGAGCGCCGCCGGATCGACATGCTGCGGGTGACGCTGCTCGACCCGCTGGAGATCGCCTGGGGATACCTCTCAGGGACGACGATCTCGCTCGCCGCGCTGCTTCACCTGACCGTCTACGTGTTCCCGGTGCTGCTGGTGATCGGCGGGCTGCCGGTTCTCCTGCTGCTGCTGGCCGAAACCGCCTCGTTCGCCGGGCTACTCACGCTGGCGGCGTTCGCGGAGATCGTCATGCTGGGAGGGATGAACCTGCTCGGCGCGGCGGTGGGGTACACTCTTGCCCTGTGGCGTCGATCAGGCAGCATGATGGGGATCGCACCGCTGGTGATGTTCGTGCTGATGGTGATATTGACCGCGTTCCTGATCGCCGCGATCACGCCGATGCCCGCGCCCGGCATCGTTCCCAGCGATCCGAATGCCCTGGACTGGCCCGCCGCGCTGTGCGGGATGGTGCTGGCGGCGCTTGGCCCGCCGCTGCTGGCCGTGGAGCTGATCGACGATTCGGCGCGGTGGCTGTGATCAAGAGACTTTTGATTTTGTGCGTGGAGTCTCACCCCCTCTGACCGACTACGTCGGCCATCTCCCCCAAGGGGGCGAGTGGGTCGACTGGCATTTGATCCGAATCTTACAGTTCGAGCCGTACCTGCCCCCTGGGGGGAAGTGGACGACCGCAGGTCGGACGAAGGGGGTTCTTGGCGGCCCTTCCCGCCGCTACCTTATTTATTCGACGGTGAGAATCGATGAAGCCCGCCGCTGCTGGCCGTGGAGCTGATCGACGATTCGGTGCGGTGGTTGTGATCAAGAGACTGTTGATTTTGGGCGTGATGCCGCACCCCCTCTGACCGACTACGTCGGCCATCTCCCCCAAGGGGGCGAGTGGGTCGATTAGTTATTTGATCCGAATCTTACAGTTCGATCCGCACCTGCCCCAAACTGCCCCCTGAAAGGGGGAAGTGCCGCGAAGCGGCGAAGGGGGCGGGGAAGTGGACGACCGCAGGTCGGACGAAGGGGGTCGGGTAGGGAACCCCCTTTAGCCCGGTGCTTCAGCGCCGGGATTG
>DAOUES010000004.1:0-6655 GCA_034430335.1 Anaerolineae bacterium
TACCCAATCCGTGAGCTTCCCCCGGCGCTTCGAGGATCGTAAACATGAGCAATAACCCGGACGAAAACCCAACGCCAGCCGCCGAGCCAGCCGCCGAACCAGCCGCCGAATCGACCCCGGTCGAGACGGCTGAAGAAAAGCCGCTTTTCACCTTTGAGCCGGTCGATAAGCCGGATGATCCCGCCACTCCCTACCTTGCCCCTGATCTGCCGCCCTACTTTATCCCGCGCCGCGAGCTGGCCGAACTCAAGAAGCTGCTCCTGAGCCGACCCACCTCATCGCCTTCGACTATCCCGGCGCTCACCGCACCAGTAATATGATCGACCGTCACCTCGACCCACTCGACCGCTGCCTGTATGCCGCCCGCTATTTCCACGGCCATCTCATGTCGGCTGAGTATCAAGTCCGTGCCTGGGCGCTCTTTCACAACTTCCTACCCTACTGCCCTCGTGCCAAAATCCGGCAGCAGTATCTCTCTCCTTTTCATAAGCTTAATGGCTTTGTTTATCACGATAACTGGCTTCAGAACTTGCTCGTTGCCTCTTCTTTAGGTGGTCGCTATGCAACCTACGCAATCCGTTAGAACGAGTAATTTTCTAACTTGTTGCGAACGGTGATAGTGGAGCGTGGGTGGATCGAGGTGGCGAAGGAAAATGAAAATGCCCGGTGTGTCATCACCGGGCAAGCACTAATCCTTGAGGGGATCAGGGTCAGTAGGTGCCGTTGAACAGGGCTTCGATCAGGCCGGGGTGAGCGGCGAAGTAGGCATTCTGAGCGATGGCGAAAATCACGATGAGAACGGCACCGACCGCCAGTCCGATCCACATCTGACGCCAACGTTTGTGCTTCACGATGTCGATTATGGTGAGGATCACGGCGGCGGTCATCAGCAGGTGGCCGACCTGGGCAAAGATGTTGTAGCCGTCCCAGCTAAAGACGAACAATCCGAGCGTGCCATAGCGGAACATCAGCGCCGCACCGGCGGCCATGATCGCCGGGCTGCCGATCAGGAACCCGGCGAGGTAGAGGACGATGCTGGGCGTGCAGGTGTTCATCATCAGCCAGCCGAGGACCCCGGCCTTCATCTGGACGAGAAAAACGAAACTGGCGTTGATGGCGGCCAGCGCGTTCAACCCGGCGACGATCCAGCCGAGAACTCCCCGTTTGAACGGCGCGGATTCCTGCCCGATTTCGGCTGTTTGCGTTTTGGCCTGCGATACTGCTTGCATGTCAACCTCCTATGGTGTGATTGGATAAGCTGATCCTATTGTCGGGCCTCCAGCGGCTGGAGAGTCAAGGGACTCACCGCAAAGGACGCAGAGGACGCAAAGATAAAAAAGGATGGACTATGGTCGACGATTTAGCAGCTTCGGGGTTCCCGTGTATGATAGTGTCATCGTGACCGAGCAATGGGCTTGATGATAGGAGACACAGCGATGAATGTCGACCAGGCAATCAAAGAAAACCGTTCGGCGGAGGCGACGCTGCGCATCGTAGGGCCTGATGGCGCACCGCTGGCGCAGCAGGCGGTCGAGGTCGAGCAGCGGAAACACAAATTCCTGTTTGGGTGCATCGGTTTCGACATCATACCATTGGCGAGCGGCGAGCTTGAAGGCGCGGAGAAAGCCTACGCGGAACGCTACGGGCAGATATTGATCGACCTGTATAACCAGATCACCCTGCCGTTCTACTGGCGGGGATTCGAGCCGGAGCGGGGCAAACCGGATACCGAACGCCTGCTGAAAACGGCCCGCTGGTTTGCGGATCGCGGCTGCCTGGTGAAGGGACACCCGCTTTGCTGGCACACGCTGACCGCCCCCTGGCTGCTCGACATGTCGAACGAGGAGATCGTCAGGGAGCAGGCGGCGCGGATCAGGCGCGACGTGGCCGACTTCGCCGGGGTGATCGACACCTGGGACGTGATCAACGAGGTGGTGATCATGCCGATCTTCGAGAAGGAAGAGAACGGGATCACGCGGATTGCGCAGCAGTTGGGGCGGATCGGGATCGTGCGGACGGTGTTCGAGGCAGCGCGTGAAACCAATCCCGACGCCACGCTGCTGATCAACGACTTCGACCTGTCGACTGCCTACGAAATCCTGATCGAGGGCTGCCTCGAAGCGGGGATCGAGATCGACGTAATCGGGATTCAATCGCATATGCACCAGGGCTACTGGGGACTCGAAAAGACTCAGCAAATACTGGAGCGATACGATCACTTCGGGCTGCCGCTCCACTTCACCGAGGTATCGCTGGTATCAGGCGAACTGATGCCGCCAGAAATCGTCGATTTGAACGATCACAAGGTCGACGAGTGGCCGACGACGCCCGAAGGCGAGCAGCGCCAGGCCGAGGAAGTGGTCGAATTCTACAAGACGCTGCTGGCGAATCCGCGCGTCGAGGCGATCACCAACTGGGGCGTGCGTGACGGCGGCTGGCTGAAAGCGCCTTCGGGATATGTGCGGGAAGACCTGTCACGCAAACCGGCCTACGATGCGCTGATGAACCTCGTCAAGGGCGAGTGGTGGCTCGCGCCGACGACGATGGCGACCGATGCCGAGGGCAAAGTGCGCTTTAACGGCTGGCTGGGCGATTACGTGGTCAGGTGGAACGATCAGGAGGCCGGGTTTACGCTCGACGAGAACGGCGCGGCGGCGGTCGAGGTGCGGTTCTAAAGATTGTCAAACCGCAAAGGACGCAAAGATCGCAAAGGGGAAAAACAAAGAAATCCGTGAGTCAAGATTTGAGGCGACTATGAATCTGCTCACAACAACTCGTCACAAGAAAAGTTATGCCGTCCCCCTTTGCTAAGGGGGGACAGCATCGAGCGCAGTGAGATGCAGGGGGGTGATCGTGGTCAAATGACTCACTCTGTTTTCCTTTGGCTCATCTTGAAGGTTATTCGATTATCTAAAAAAACAGCATCCCTGGGAATACGAAGGAGAATTTATAGATGCCCCCTGTCTTGATCGATCTGCTTGTCGTGCTGATCATACTCATCGCCATCATCCTGATTGCCGCGTGGCTGCTGGCGGGCCGGGCGACACGGCGCTGGAAACCCGATCCGGCCTGCACTCCTGATACGTATCACCTGCCCTTCGAACACGTGACCTTCACGGCGCGGGATGGGGTCCGGCTCGGCGGGCGGCTGACGGGTGAGCAGGGCCGCCGCCCGGTGGTGATCTTCTGCGCCGGGCTGTTCGGGAGTATGGACGGGGATACCGGGCTGGTTCCCGCATTCTACAAGGCGGGGTTCGACGTGTTACAGTTCGACTGGCGCGGACACGGGATCAGCGATGGGCAGCGGGTAACGCTGGGCATAGACGAATCGAAGGACCTGGTCGGGGCGATAGATTTTTTACAGGCGCGGGGCGTCAAACGGATCGGGCTGCTGGGCTTCTCGATGGGGGCGGGGGTCGCGCTGCGGGTGGCGGCGCAGGACGAGCGGGCCAGGTGCATCATTGCCGATGGGGCGAACCGGCACCTGTTCCATGTGATCCAGGAGGCGTTCCGCAGCCGGATCGGGCTGGCGCTGAAGCCTTTTGCCTGGCTGGTCGTCAAATTCATCGAGCTGCGGCTGGGCGGGATCAGCCTGGATGAGGCGAGTCCGCTGGGGGAGGTGGGGAAGATCAGCCCGCGACCGGTGCTGTTCATTCACGGCGGGAGCGATCCTTTCGTGTCGCTTGCGGATCAAGAAGCGTTGTTCGCGGCGTGCGGGGATCCGAAAACACTGTGGCGAGTCGAGGGAGCGGGGCACCGCGAGGCGGAGAAGGTCGAGCCGGAGGCATACCGGGAGCGGGTGACCGGATTCTTCAAAGCGAACCTGTGATACAATCAGCGGGACACCATCATCACCTGGAGGATTATCGTGAGCGTCCGTTCCGAAGAGAAGCCCAATTCGCCATACCTGCGCTGGACCCGGCACAGTTCGGTGCTGCTGGGGGCGATGACGCTCACCATCGGGCTGATCATCTATATCTGGTGGCCGCTGGCCGAGGAATACCTGGCGCTGATCGACTGGCAGGGCGAATGGTGGCGCACCTTCGACTGGCTGCTGGTGGGCATCTTCGCCTTCATGTCGGTGGTGCTGGTCAGCAGGGCCGATCTCAAAGCCGACCTGCCGATCATCGGGATCGGCTTGCTGGGCGGGCTGGTGATCGAAAGCTGGGGAACGCAGACCGTGTTATGGACGTATTACACGCTCGAACGCCCGCCGCTGTGGATTATCCCCGCCTGGCCGATTGCGGCTCTGACCATCGACCGGCTGGTGAAACTGCTCGATAAGCTGGCAGGGGAGCGGATCGGCGAGAAATGGTGGCGGGCGATCTATGTGGCAGTCTTTGTGCCGTTCGTGGGGCTGCTGCTTTTTTTCATATGGCCGACCATCGACAAGTCGCTGACGGTCATATCGCTGATCCTGTGCGCGCTGCTGATCGGCACGCCGAAGGGGTTCCGCACACAGGCGATCACGTTCATTGCGGGGTCAGGACTGGGATACTTCCTCGAATTGTGGGGGACGACCCGCCAGTGCTGGACGTATTACACCTATCAGACGCCGCCGCTGTTCGCGGTGGTGGCGCACGGGATGGCGGCGGTGGCGTTCTGGCGGGTGCTGGTTTTGTTTGGGGTGATGATTGATAGGGTGCGGGATCGGAGGATGCCGAAATAACACTCCTCCCACATATTATGCATCTATGAGATGGGAGAAGGCCACCCCCCTCTGCCCCTACGGGCCATCTCCCCCCACTGGGGGGCGATCAATACTGGCCTTTTGAGGTGGAATCGAATTATTTGCAACATTCGACGATGTATTGAAAAGATACGGACAGGAGGAATCGAGATGACTCAGGATAAAGACCAGTTGGCGCGGGCGCGGAAGGTCAAGAACCGGTACGAGGATGTATTGATGGCGCGGCCCGACGTGGTGGGCGTGGGCGTGGGGATGCGTCAGCGGGGCGGCGACACGACCGACGAGGTGTGCATCGTGGTGATGGTGAAACAGAAACACCCGCTCTCGGCGCTTGACGCGGAGCGGGTGCTGCCAGCCAATCTCGACGGCGTGCCGGTCGACGTGCAGGCCGTCGGGGAGATCAGGGCGATGTAGACAAATCAAATCTGCGGTTCGTGGGTTCTCGCCAGGTTTTCCAATCGACGCACCGCCTCGGAGAGATCGGGGAGCGCCATCATCTCGGACCGGAACCGGCGTGCACGCTGCCGGTATGAAGGCTGCTCCAACACAGCCCTGACCGCCGCCTTGATGGTTTCCGGCTCCGGGTGGACCTCATCCACAAATACACCGAGTCCAAGTTCGGCGCACTGGGTTCCTGTGGGGCGCTGGTCGCCGGCTTCCAGGGGGATGATCACCACCGGCAGGCCGTGCCAGAGCGCCGAATGCAGCGAGTTGAATCCCCCGTGAAAGATGACCATATCGCAGTAGGGCAGGATCAGCGTTTGCGGGATGTACTGCTCGACTTTTACATTGGGCGGCAGGGGATGGAACTGCGCCGGATCGATGGACTTGCCAACGGTGATGATCGTGTTGAATGCTTCGGTGCTGAGTGCGGCAATCAATGCGCGGAAATGGCCGGGTTTCTGATTGAATGTCGTTCCCAGGGTGGCATAGACGGTGGGTTGATCGGGCAGGGAACTGACCCATGTGGGAAGATCACTTCTGATACTCTGATCGAACGGGGGCATGCAGAAACGGTGCAAGACCTGCGGAACGGCATCGTAGAGCACCCACGAAGACGGCAGCGCATCTAGCACAAAGTAGCGGTCGAACGACGCGAATCCGGGGTCGCCGGGCAGACCGCAGCGACGCCGGAGTGCTGACAGCGGCTCATCGCAGCCCCAGGTTGAAATATAGACTGCCCAGGCGATGCTGGCATAAGGCAGGTCGAACCGCTCCGCCGCGATAGTGCTGGCGAACTCAGAAGGGTCGCGGACGATCAGATCGGGTTTCCACTCCCCGATCAGGTCGATCAGGTCGCCGAGCATCTGCGGGGCAAACCCCAGGATGAATCCCCACAACTGCTGGATACCGGGATTGGACACCTTTTCTTGAATAGACGGCCATTCAGGAAGCTCTTCCAGGATATGCTGATTTCCCTCGCAGTCCCGGCCACAGGTGAAATGCCGAAATCCAACGCGCTCGATGACCGGGCCTAAACTTTCGCCGGTTGCGAATGCCACCTCGTGGCCGTGATCCCTGAGCGCCTGTGCCAGCGGCACCATCGCGTGGAAGTGGCCGAACAGGGGCTGTGTTGTGAATAGAACTCTCAAGATGTCTCTCCTCTGCCTGCTGCGGTGATCGAGGGGTCTGATCTTTTTAACTCCTCACGCAGGCGTTCGATGCGGGGGTGCGGGGCGGTGTTCGCCGCGAGGGTTATCAGGGATTGTATGATGGGGCAATATTCCTACCCCCTTCGCCCGACCTTACGGTCGGCCACTTCCCCCAAGGGGGCAGGTGCGGCTCGAACTGTAAGATTCGGATCAAATAGCCAGTCGCCTCACTCGCCCCCTGGGGGAGATGGCGAACCGCAGGTTCGTCAGAGGGGGTGCTCCGTCACGCACAAAACCGAGCGCTTCCTGATCGCCCCCGTAGCAGAGGGCGTGTTCGGCCCGGCTATTTATCAGGTTCTTTTGTCAGTGAGGC
>DAOUES010000005.1:0-11620 GCA_034430335.1 Anaerolineae bacterium
TCCTTACCCGGCTGATCATGCCCGTGTCGATTACTTCCCCCGACGAAGAACCCAAACCGCTGCCCAACTACCCGGTGCAGTGGGGATTCTTCACCTTGCAGGATGCCATCGACTACGCCCAGTACGCCGTCCAGGTGACTATCGACACGATGCGCTTCCACCCGCGTCCCAAGACGGTCGGTGGCCCGGTCGACATCCTGGTGATCAAGCCGCAGGCGGCATTCTGGGTCAAGAATAAGGACCTGGAGGTATAGTAACCGCCAATGATTCAAACCCAACCCATCATCGACAATACCCTTCTCCCGCCCCCGTTCGAGTGGATCGTGATCCCCGGCGGGCAGGTGACGCTCAAGGCGGGTGGCTATCTACCCGAACCGGCCACATTCGATGTTGCGCCGTTCACCATCGGCAGGTATCCGATCACCAACCGGCAGTATGAGCGGTTCATCGCGGCAGGCGGCTATGCGAATCAATCCTGGTGGACTGAATCAGGCTGGAAATTTCGAGAGCGCAATGGCTGGATCGAGCCGCGTTTCTGGGGCCAGTCTGACTACGATCATCCCGATGCGCCGGTAATTGGAGTGACCTGGTTCGAGGCGGCGGCCTACTGCCGCTGGTTGAGCGCCGAATCGGGCCAGCCCATCACGATCCCGACCGAGCAGCAGTGGCAGCGGGCCGCGCAGGGCGACGATGGGCGTCTCTTCCCCTGGGGCAATGCCGATCCAACGCCGGACATCTGCAACTGGGCGCGCCGGTACGACGGCACTGCACCGGTCACCGCGCACCCGGAAAATGTCAGCCCGTTCGGGGTGATGGATATGTGCGGGAACGTCTGGGAATGGTGCCGCACCGGTTGGGAGTCCGGCACCACCGATCTCGAAGGCAGCGAGCGGCGGATCGCACGCGGCGGTAGTTGGGTCAACGACAGCCTGCTCAACCTGATGATCACGCTCCGGGACGGGCCATACCCGGTCGATGGCTATCACCTGTGTGGTTTCCGGGTAGCGCTTCAAGCGGACTGAGCACGCTGCGCCGGAAGCCTTTTCAAGTGCTTCCCTTGTCCATTTGCCGCTTGAGCAGCTCTTCCCGGTAATCGCGGATCTGATCGTAGACCTCGCTCATCGATTCGACCAGGGGAACATGCATATATACACGCGAAAATATCTGGATCAGCGTTCGCACCCTGCCGGTCGCGCCGAGGGCGAACGCCATGTGCTGGTTAGTGGGGACATCGGCAGCGACAGTCGGGAGCAGGCTGAGGACACTATCCGGGAACTTTTGCAGACGGTGGACGTCGAATACGGTGGTCACGTCGTAGGGAACCGAATCGTGGAATTCATGGCTGATCCGGTTCGCCCGGTGATAGTCTTCGACGGTGACCGCGCCGCTGATCGTCCAGACGAGCACCGTTTTTTCCCTGTCATGCCAGCCGACTTCAATCGCCACGCCGGGTCTCTTTCGATATGAGGTAATTAGTAAGTTTATCGTAACATATTTTCTTTGGCAGGGGGAGCGTTCGAAACAGGCGAACAACCTGTGCTTCGGGCGAACCGGCGGCAGGGGCGATCAGGACGTAAAATCCTGTCACCCGCCGACTTTCCTCCGCGCCCCGATTGCGGTATCTTCTTGGGTATGGTTCAACGACGCAGCGACGAGTGGTTCAAACAGGCTTTGCGCCAGGCTCCCTGGCGCACACAGACCCAGGCCACATCCCTGGTGCTGGCGGTGGTGATCATGGTGCTGGTGATCGGTGCCCTGTACCTCGCCCAGGCCAGCCGGACGGCGGCAGCAGGCCGCCGCTTGCAGGACCTCGAAGCGCAGCGCAAGGCGCTCGAACAGCAGAACGCCCAGCTTCGCGCCGAAATCGCCGCGCTGCAATCGGTGCCGCGCCTGACCGAACAGGCCGAGGCGCTTGGATACCACTTCGCCTATAACGAAGATGTCGAGTACATCGCGTTTTCCGACCTGCCGCCGCGCCGTTCGTCGGTCGCCGAACCCGAACCGGAACCCGAAGACGATCTGGTCATCCCCTACGAGGAATCGCTGGGCGGGTGGCTGGCGCGGCAGGCCGCCGCGTTAAGGGAGGAGTCCGCCGGTTTCTTCGAGCGGACCTTCGGCACGCCCGGCGAGGACGGCGCGGGCGAGGATCAACCGGCGGGTGAGGAAATCCCGCTGCTGCCCGGCCTCGAACTCCCTACTCCGATCCCGGAGGCGACCCCCGATGCATGAGACTCTCTCGCGGCGGATGGGGTTCATCGGCCTGATATTGATCAGCCTGGCCGGGCTGATCGTCTACCGGCTGGTGTCGCTCCAGTTCGGCGTCGACACGGCCTATTTCGCCGAGACTGCCCTCACCGAATACCGCTACCAGGTGACGCTGCGGCCCCCGCGCGGCGAAATCTACGACCGGAACGGGCTGCTGCTGGCGACCAACGCCATCGAGTACGAGATCGGCATTTCGCCGGTACTGATCTACGACCGTGAAGGCACCGCCGAGAAGCTCTCCGAGGCGATGGGCCTCCCCCTGGAGGAACTCGAAGAAGAGATGGCAAGCCCGCAGCAGTACGTCCAGCTTGCGCGGAATGCCCCGGCGACGGTCGGCCAGAAGGTGCTCGAACTCGACCTCGACGGCGTGGTCGTGACGCCCACCCCCAGGCGATATTACCCGCACGGGACGCTCTGCTCACACGTGATCGGCTTCGTCGCGCTCGACGATACCGGCTATTACGGCATCGAAGGCTACTACGACGATATCCTCCAGGGCAAGGTCGAAGTCGACGACCAGTCGCGGATTCCGTTCGAGGCGACCGGCGGCGAGGGCTGGCGCTCCGGCTCCGATCTCTACCTGACCATCGACAGCGAAATCCAGTATCTTGCCGAAACGACGCTCGCCGAGGCGCTGGTCGAGCACGGCGCGGTCAGCGGGACGATCATCGTCCTCCAGCCGCAGACCGGCGAAATCCTGGCGATGGCGAGCCTGCCGACCTTCGACCCGAACCAGTTCACGACCACCGACGACAGCCTGTTCGAGAACCCGGCGATCAACAAGCAGTACGAGCCGGGGAGCGTCTTCAAAGTGGTGACGATGGCGATTGCGCTGGAACAGGGAGTGGTCGAGCCGGAGAGCACTTACAACGATACCGGCGTGCTGGAAGTCGCCGGGGTGGAGATCAGGAACTGGGACCGGCAGGAGCACGGCATCACGACGATGACCGACCTGCTGGCGAAGTCGCTCAACGTCGGCGCGGCGACCCTCAGCCTGAAGATCGGGCCGATTGACTTCTACGCGGGCCTCGACGACTTCATGCTGGGCGAACGCACCGGGATCGACCTGGAGGGGGAGATCACCGGGATGGTGCGGCGGCCCGGCAACGCGGACTGGTTCGAATCGGACCTGGCGACCAATTCCTTCGGGCAGGGATTGGCGATCACGCCCTTGCAAATGGTCGCCGCAGTGGGGGCGGTCGCCAACGACGGCCTGCTGATGCAGCCGCATATGGTCACCCGGCGCGTCGATCCCGACGGCGCGGTATCGGAAAGCGAACCCTGGGTGCTGGGCCGGGCGATCTCGGCGGAGACGGCCAGCGACCTGACCCGGATGCTTTCGACGGCGCTGCGCCAGGAATCGTCGAATGCGCTGGTCGAGGGCTACGCCATCGCCGGAAAGACCGGCACCTCGGAGATTCCGCTCCCCGGCGGCTACGACCCGGAAAAGACTATCGCCAGCTTCGTCGGCTACGGCCCGGTCGACGACCCGCAGTTCGTGGTGCTGATCAAGCTCGACAAGCCGACCTCCTCGCGCTGGGGATCGCAGACCGCCGCCCCGGTATTCAGCCAGTTCGTCTCGCGGCTGGTGGTGCTGATGGAAATCCCCCCGGACTCCGTGCGCGGATCGCTCGCGTCGGGGCAGTAGGTGATCATCCACAGATTACACAGATATTTTATACTATCGAGCGGATTGGATATTAACTTGAAACGATTGCGAGTATTGAACGATACAGATTCGATCCGCGAATTACGCCAATTTCACGAATTTTTTATCTGTGCCATCTGTGCCATCTGTGGAAAATCAGTTCCCGGCGGGCGGTAGCCCGCAAAAACTAATTCGCGTAATTCGCGTAATTCGCGGATAAATAATTCCTTATTCGCGGACTGAATCCCGATACTCCCCCATCACCCGCTTCACGAAGGCAGGCCCCCGATAGATGAACCCGGTATATGCCTGCACGAGCGTCGCCCCGGCGTCGAGCTTCTCCCGCAGGTCGCCGCCGCTGAACACGCCCCCCACCCCGATGATCACCAGCTTGTCGCCCACCTGCTCGCGGATATGCCGGATCACCGCCGTCGACCGTTCGCGCAGCGGCACACCGCTCAGGCCACCCTCCTCGATTCGATTCTTCCCGGTCAGTCCCTCGCGGTTCCGGGTCGTGTTCGTCGCGATGATCCCCTCGATCCCGTGCTGGAGGCACAGGTCGAGCACCTCATCGATCTCGCCCCAGCCCAGGTCGGGCGATATCTTGACCAGCAGCGGCTTTGGCTTTTCCTCCCCCGCCAGATCGCCGATCTGCGCCCTGAGCCGCGCCAGCAGGTCAGAGAGATAGGCGCTCGATTGCAGCTTTCGCAGTTCGGGCGTGTTCGGCGAGCTGATGTTGATTGCGAAAAAATCGCCCAGCGCGTACAGCCGGCGCAGCCCGGCGGTGTAATCCTCGTGCGCATCGGCGAGCGGGGTATCTTTGTTCTTCCCCAGGCTGATCCCGATCCGCAGTCCCGGCACGCGCTGCCGCTCCAGGTTCCGCGCCAGCACCTCCATCCCCTTGCCGGGGAACCCCATCCGGTTGATCAAGCCCTGGTCCTCGACCAGCCGGAAGATTCGCGGCTGTGGATTGCCCGGCTGCGGGCGCGGCGTGACCGTCCCCACCTCGACGAAGCTGAACCCCAGCGCGGCGGTCGCTGCGAGGCACTCGCCCTCTTTGTCGAATCCCCCCGCCATCCCCAGCGGGTGATCGAAGGTCAGCCCCAGCGCCTCGACCGGCATCGGCGGGACGCCATACACGGATTCGATCAGCGCCCGCGCCGGTGCGATCCGCCCTGCGACCCGCAGCCCGCCCACCACCGCGTCATGAATCCATTCCGCGTCGATTCTCGACAGCAGATGTTTGTACACAGATTCGTAAAATGTCATAGGAATTCATCACTCACTATATCGGCCAATTTGAGCCACAACGCGGCATCCTCGTTCCACATCGTACGGGCGCAGCGTGCTGCGCCCGGTAAATCGGAAGATTATGTCGTTTGATAAAATAACCCGACCACAACAGTTCCATCGCACAAAAAGGTATGCCGTCCCCCTTTGCTAAGGGGGGACAAATCTGAGCGCAGCGAAGATTAGGGGGGTGATCGGCAATGATCACAGACTTCCTTTGCCATCGCCCACCCTTCCTATCCGAAGTCCGTGCAGCGGATTTTCGGATAGGACTACTCCCCGATAATCTTGATCAGCGCCCGCTTCCGCCGCCGCCCGTCGAACTCCCCGTAGAAGATCGCCTCCCAGGGGCCAAAGTCGAGCTTGCTGTCGGTCACCGCGACCACCACCTCGCGGCCCATCACCTGACGTTTCATGTGCGCGTCGGCGTTGTCCTCGCCCGTCCGGTTGTGCTGGTACTGGCTGATCGGTTCGTGTGGGGCGAGTTCTTCGAGCCACTTCTCATAGTCGTGATGCAGCCCGCTTTCGTTATCGTTGATGAACACCGAGGCGGTGATATGCATCGCATTGACCAGGCACAGCCCCTCTTTGATCCCGCTCTCGCGCAGCGCCTCCCGCACCTCCCCGGTGATGTTGACGAACCCGCGTCGATTCGGCACATTGAACCACAACTCTTTTCGATATGATTTCATCGAAGACTCCCCCTATCCCTTCCTGTGCTTGATGTACTGAACCCCATCCAGCCCTTCGAAATCCGAGTCCTGCGTCCACACGACCGCGTTCTGCGACCGCGCTATCGCCAGGATCATCGAATCCGCCATCGGCAGGCCCAGGTCAACCGACGACCTCCCAGCAGACAATGCCAGCGTCGCCGTGAGATCGATCACCATACCCTGCATCATCGCCGCGACCGCTTCCAGCGCCGACTGTTCGCCGCGCTGCTTTAAGATGTGCTTGAACACTTCGTACAGGCAGATCACCGGCACGATCAGCGAATCGGTATCCTCAATCGCCGGGGCGAAGAAATCGACATTTGGGCCGTTGGCGAAATACTCCATCCAACCTGACGAATCGACAACGTTCATACGCGGTCAGGTTCCCGCTCGATTGTCGTGTCGATCCCCGGCAGGAATCCGCGCATCTGCTTTAACGGGCGCACCGGCACATAGACGATCCGGTTCTCCAATGGGATCACTTCCATCTTTTGCCCTGGCTGGATGTCCAACGCCTCGCGCACATGCCTCGGTATCACCACCTGAAACTTTGATGAGACTGTCACGGTTTCCATCATTTATCCGATCTATCAAACAAACGTAAAACGTATTTACATTCTATAGCAAAATCGTTTTACGATCAATGCAAAAAAGAAACAACCACAGGGATTCCGCCAATGATGCAGAACACGCTGACCATAAATGTGATAATATCCATCTGGGAGTTCCTTGCAGGTTGGTTTTTGTCGACCTTTTCCCTGCAAGGCCCTCCCCTTTTCATCCAAGAACCGCACACGGGGTTAGTTAACATCCAAGATGAAACCAGACACCACTCAAAAAAGAATCCTCGTTCTAGCCGCCATGCTGATTGCTATCGTAGGGCTGGGGGCCTGCCAGCCAAACATCCTGGTAACGGCCACGCCGAGCGGTATGACCGCGCTTGAGCCGTCAGCCGGGGATGGTTCCCTGGCAGAGATCGGCGGTGGTGGTGCGGATTCGGCGGACGCCGTTGACAAAGGGTCGGCAGTCGAAGCGCCACCCCCTACCCCGACCTTTGTACCGACCCCCGATCCAACGCGCGCGGCGGTGACCGGCCCGACCGGGGATCAGGTATACGTGGTTCAATCCGGTGACACACTGGGGACAATCGCTGCGTTGTACGGGGTCACGGCTGACATGATCGTGGCGGCCAACGGGCTTCCCAACGCGAGCCTGCTCTCAGCCGGGGAGTCGCTGATCATACCGAGCGCAATCGAGACGATGGGGCCATCATTCAAGCTCATCCCGGACAGCGAACTGGTCTACGGGCCAGCGGCTAAGGATTTCGATGTGGGCGAGTGGGTCAATAGCAACCGGCCAGAAAGTGTCCTCGCAGGCTATCAGGAAGAAATAGACGACATCACGTGGAGCGGCACCGACCTGGTCGAGCGGGTGGCAGTTGAACAGAGCATCAACCCCCGGCTGCTGCTGGCGATGCTGGAATACCAGAGCCAGTGGTTGAGCAGGTCGACACTGCCCGATGAGACAATCAGGTATCCGATGGATTACACCGACAAGCCGGATCAGGTCTATGGCCTGTACAAACAACTCGGCTGGGCGGGGGAGGCGCTGGCGGCGGGTTACTACGGCTGGCGCGAGCGGGGTCTCTCGACACTGCTGCTGGAAGACGGTCTGCGGGTCGAGATGGACCCGACGATCAATGCCGGGACAGCGGCGGTTCAGGTCTGGCTGGCCCAGACACGAAACCGCTACCGGTGGGACGCGGCAGTTGGGCCGGATGGATTCATTACGGTGTACGAGAGCATGTTTGGCGATCCGTTCCAGCGGGCGGTTGAACCGCTGATCCCGCCGGGGCTGACCCAGCCGCCGATGGGCATGCCCTGGGACACGGCAAACGAGAAGTGGTACTTCACCGCCGGGCCGCACGGCGGCTGGGGGAGCAGCAGCAGTTGGGCGGCACTTGACTTTGCACCAGACCATACCGATGGCTGTGATGTCTCCCCAACCTGGGCGCGGGCGGTGGCCGATGGCGTGATCGCACGGAGCGAACATGGCATCATGATCCTCGACCTGGATGGCGATGGTTACGAGGGCACCGGCTGGACGGTGTTTTACCTGCATCTGTCCAGTGAAGGTCGCCCGGTTGTAGAAGGACAGACGGTCAGCCAGGGTGACCCGCTTGGCCGCCCGTCCTGTGAAGGCGGAATAAGCTACGCAACACACCTGCATATCGCGCGGCGCTACAACGGCGAATGGATACCAGCCGATTGCAGCGAATGCCTGCTGACGATCCCGGCTCCACGTTTGAACTTCGACGGATGGACGGCGGTTTCGTTCACGAGCGAATATTATGGTGCGCTGGTGAACGGCGATAAACGTCGTGAAGCGTACACCGGTGGCGAGTATTTCAACGCCTTCAACCCGGTGGATTTTGACTAGGGGATGCGTGCGCTTGAGTGACCCAAAATCCCATCCCCTGGTTGAATATTATCTATCCCCCGGCAGCAGGCTAAGGTTCCGGGATCAGCCCATTCTCGATCAGGTAATCGGCGTACAGATTCGCCCGGTACGCATTCCCCTCTGCCGTATAGTGACGCCCATCGGTGAAATACTTCGCGTCCCCCGGCATGATCGTCGCAAAATCGAACAGGTAGGCGTCGGTATCCTCCCCGACCCGCCGCATCGCATCGTTGTTCTCGTCAATCGCCGTCCAGTATTCCGAGCGTGACCGCTCGTCCTCAGGGAACTCCATCGAATAGGCGAAAGTCGAGAGCACAATCGGGATGTCGAAGGCGTCGGAAATCGCCACCATATCCCGCAGGTTGCGCTCGTAATAGATCGGCGGGTTGGCTTCCAGCATTTCGGACATCGGCACTTCGGTGAAAATCCCCGACGGATACGTGCCCGACCGCACCTGCTGCCTGAACTTCAGCTCATAGTAGGTATCGGGACGGCGGTGGCGGGTAAAATCGAGCGCGCTCTGCGGTTCGGACAGACCCAGCGTCACCGCGAACATCCGCGCCGCCGTCGAATACTGCCAGATCGGCGGCACCCGCACCTCCTCGATCAGCGGCCTGACCGACCCGGAGTTGTCGCCGACGTAGGCTTCGGGCGGCCACACCATGCGCGGGTAAACGTCGTTGAGGCCGTGATACACGATCAGCAGGTCAGGGTCGATATCGAGCACGCGGAATTCCAGGTTGAGCAGCGTCTCCCATGACGTATACGACCCCGCCCCGGCGTTGACCACCTCGACGTTCGTATAGCCCCGCTCCCTCAACTCCTTCTGGAGCAGGTACGGGTACGATTCATGGTAGACATCGACGCCGTACGAGTAGGTGGTCGAACCGCCCAGGCAGACGATCCGGAAGACCCCCTCCGGCTTCGGCACCTCGAACTCGTCGCCCCGGTAGCCTCTCGAATTGTGCCAGTCGGTCGGGGTTCGATAAGCCGGGTTGGGAATATAGCCAATGTAGCGGTGCGGGATATACTTGACATCCGACCCCAGGAAATAATTCTCACCATACCGCCGCTCCAACTGTGGAATCGAGGCGAACTGATTGAACCCGTCACTGGTCAGCAGGTTCCACAGCACGAACCGCGCCAGAAGCTCGACCAGGCAGAGAGAAAACAGAATCGACGCGAGCAGTATCCCAATATTGGTTAATGTTTTTTTACGCTTTTCCACGTCTCTTATTGCTCCATGAACACCGGATAATGCACCTGTCCCGGCGAAAGATAGACCAAACCGTACGGAGGACAAGTATGTAACATAATCTTGCCCGCTGCCAGTGATCTTTCTCCCCGCACTCCGCGCCACTTGATCGTCCCCAGCGGGGGATGGATGTTTTGACGAAGTCAAAACTCCCAGTAATCAACCTTACGGTTGATTAACGATGTCTCCGTAGGAGACAGAGGGGGTGCTCCATCACGCGCAAAGTCGAGCGCTCCTTGATCGCCCCTTGGCAGGGCTGGGAAAACGACACTTTTTAAAATTGGTTGATTCTCTTATCGATCCAGGGTCGTAGGGGCGCAGCGCTGCGCCCGCCGGTCGACCGGAGGTCGGTCGAAGGGTTCCAGCCGCCCTACCCCCTGTACTTCGCCGGATACCCCGTGATGTCCCGAATCTCGTGATAGAACCCGCTCAACCGCTTGTAGAGCTTCTTGTATACCCGGCTGTACAGCGCATCGTAGATTTTGTGCGCCTCCCGATCCGGCTCGAAAGTCCTGCCCAGCCGCGTCATCGCCCTGACCGCCGTCTCGAAGTCGCCGTGGAAGCCCAATCCCACCGCCGCATCGATCGCTGCCCCCAGCCCCGCCGCCTCGTGCGTGTGGGGCCGTGAGGCCGGCAGCCCGAACACGTCCGCCGTGATCTGCATCGCCGCGTCGCTCTGCGATCCCCCCCCGGCGACCCGCAGTTCGGTGATCGGCACCCGGCTGCGCCGCTCGGTGCTTTCCTTGCCCTCGCGCAGCGCGTAGGCCACGCCCTCTAATATCGACCGGTACAGGTGCTCGCGCGTATGCACGTCTCCCCAGCCGATGATCGCCCCCTTTGCTTCCGGACCGGGCTTGCGCAGCCCCGGCGACCAGAACGGCTGGAGCAGCAGGCCCAGCGATCCGGGCGGCACGTCCTCGATCAGCTTGTCGAACAGCCCCTCGACCGACAGCCCGCGCACCTCTGCGATCTGCTGTTCGCGCAGCCCGAACTCGCGGTTGAACCAGCTTACCATCCAGTAGCCCCGGTAGACCTGCACTTCCAGGCTGTAGGCATCGGGCACCGCCGAGGGATACGGCGGGATCAGCGGGATCACCTCGATGTATTTCCTGTGCGTCGTGTTGATCGTCGCCGTCGTCCCATAGCTCAGGCAGCCGATATGCGGGTACACCCCGCCCGATCCGAGCACCTCGCAGGCTTTGTCCGCCGCTGCCGCGATCACCGGCAGCCCTGCCGGGATTCCGGTCGCCGCCGACGCTTCGGCGCTGATCTCGCCCATCGTTTGCGCGGGCGGCACCAGGTCGGCGACCAGCTTTTCGCTTTCCATCGGGACGGCCTGCCATTTCCAGTCGCCCGGCCTGGCCCAGGTCTTCGATTTGTAGTCAAACGGCAGATACCCCACCTGGCACCCCACCGAATCGACGAAGCGCCCCGTCAGCCGGTGGGCGAGGAAACCGGAGAAGAACAGCACCTTGTGCGTCTTCTCCCAGATGTCCGGCTGGTGGGTCATGATCCAGTTGACTTCGGCCTCACCCTGCACGTAGGCCGCCGTCTCGCGCATCCCGGCCAGCGCAAACAGCAGTCCCCACCACCCGCCGACCGGTTTCAGCCCCTCCGTGCGGCGCTGATCGAGCCACAGGATCGCCGAACGGAGCGGCTTCCCGGCCTCGTCGACACAGAAGATCGTCGCCCGCTGGGTGGTGATCGCCACCCCTGCCAGCGAGTCGCGGTCGATCTCGGTCGTCGCCCATAACTGCTCGCACGCCTCGATCAGCCACTGCCAGAACCTGTCAGGGTCCTGCTCGGCCCAGCTTGGCTGGGGCATATAATACGGTTCGATATGCACCTGCGACATGTCGAGCAGATCGCCCTGGGGATTGAAGATTTGCACGCGGACGCTCTGCGTGCCGTAGTCGATCACGAGGATGTTTTGTTTGACCATCTTGACTCCGCTGTGTTGGTTTCGACGCCCACTCTACGCCGATTCGC
>DAOUES010000006.1:0-12598 GCA_034430335.1 Anaerolineae bacterium
ACCGGGTTTTCGTTCGACTGTTTCCGCGCCAGGTCGAGATCGAAATCCATGTGACTTTCCGGGCTGCGGGCCAGCATGAAGTAGCGCACCGCGTCCGGGCCGACATCGTCGACCAGTTCGTCGAGAGTCACGAATTCGCCCTTGCGGGTGCTCATCCGCACCGTCTTGCCGCCTTCGGAGATCGTCACGAACTGGTGCAGCGGCACTTTGATTTTGCTGGAGTCATAGCCCAGCGCTCCGACCATCGCCGCGACGTCTTTCGCTTCCTCGATATGATCCGTTCCCAGGATGTTGATCAGCAGGTCGAACCCGCGATCCAGCTTGTTGATGTGATAGGCCGTATCCGGCAGCCGGTAGGTCGGCTCCCCGGTCGATTTGACGACCACGCAGTCCTTTTTTACGTCGCGCAGCTTCCGCATTCTGATCCAGGTGGCCGGTTCGCCCTGTGTCGCATCGATCTCTTCTTGATCGGGCCGCTCGTCCAGGTCTTCATCCTGTTCGGGCCGCAGCGCCTCGTAGATCAGCCCTTTCTCGCGCAGGGCGTCGAGCGTTTCCCACACCGACCCGTCATCATAGACTGTGTTCTCGTTGAAGAACACGTCAAACTCGATCCCGATCCGCTTCAGCGAGGCTTTAATCATCACGAAGATCGACGCTTCTGCGTAATCCTTGAACACTTCCCAGTCGGCGTCGGCCAGTGAATCGCCCTGTTCTTCGATCAGTTGGTCGGCGATGTCGTAGAGATAATCGCCCTGGTAGCCGTCTTCGGGGAATGAATAATCCAGGCCAACCCGTTCGAGATAGCGCGCCTTGAGGCTCTCACCCAGCAGCCGCATCTGCTTACCGGCGTTGTTGAAATAGTATTCCATCTCCACGTCATAGCCCATCGCCCGGTGCAGGCGTGCCAGCGTATCGCCCATCACGCCGCCGCGCACCCGCCCGACGGTGATCGGCCCGGTCGGGTTGGCGCTGACGCATTCCACCTGGAGCCGCTTCCCCGCATAATCGTCCATCTTTGCGAAGTCATCGCCAGCGGAGAGAATCTCTTCGACCTGCTGCTGGAGCCAGTGATCGGCCAGCCGGAAGTTGATGAACCCCCCGGTGCGCTCAATCGCGCTCAGGTAATCGGTTTTGGGGAAATGTCCGATGATCATCTCTGCGATGGCGTCCGGCTTCATCCGCGCCAACCGCGCAAGCTGCATCGCGGCGGGTGTGGCATAATCCCCGTGATCGGCCTGCTTGGGCCGGTTGATCGCGATCTCCGGTATCTCGAACGCGAGCAGGTCACCCGCAGTTTGGGCGGCTTCTATCGCTTTTGACGTTTCAATCTTCAAGGCTTGTGATATTCGAATCACACTTTTCTCCTCGTCCTGTTTTGCCGGGCCATTGTATCACGGGTCGGTACTCTGACCAATTTCAAAACTTCGGATATTTAGAACCTTCACACCCCGAAAACCTGTCGTCCCCCTTTGCTAAGGGGGGACAGCGTCGAAAGTAGTGAGACGCAGGGGGGTGATCAATGCCGATAAGAAAACTTCATTAATCCTCCGGCCTATGCCTCTCTCAGCACCACATGATTCTTCAACACGCCGATCCCCTCGACCTCGACTTCGACCTCGTCGCCGGGCGCGATCCGTCCCACGCCTTCCGGCGTGCCGGTCATGATGATGTCGCCCGGTTCGAGCGTCATCACCCGCGACAGGTGGGCGACCAGGTGCGGCACGTCGTAGACCATGTTGGCGGTGCTCGCGCTCTGCTTGACCTCGCCATTCACCCGGCAGGTGACCATCACGTCCGATGGATCGAGATCGGTGTTGATCCAGGGTCCAAGCGGGCAAAACGTATCGAAGCCTTTAGCGCGTGTCCACTGCCCGTCGCTTTTCTGGTAATCCCGCTCGGTGACATCGTTGGCGCAGGTATAGCCAAGCACGTAATCGAGCGCATCCTCCGGCTTGATGAACCGCCCCCGCCGCCCGATCACGACCACTAGCTCCGCTTCGTAATCGACCCGCCCCATTTCCGGCAGAATCTCGATCTCGTCACCGGGGCTGATCACCGCGCTGGGCGGCTTCATGAAGACCAGCGGTTCCGGCGGAACGCCCCCGCCGAACTCAGCTGCATGGGCGGCGTAGTTCTTGCCGATTGCCAGTATCTTCCCCGGCCTGACCGGTGCCAGCAGTCTGACCTCGTCGAGTGTTCCGACAGGTTTTCCCTGTTTCGCCGACTGCGGATCGAATGGGTCGCCGATGTATTCAAACACCTTTCCACCGGCGACGATGCCGTATCTGGTTTCCTGTTCATTTTCATAGCGGGCGATCAACATTATCTGGTGCTCCTATCTCGATAGTCTCTAGCTGCAAACATAGCCAACCCTGATCGCCCCCTGTGGGGGAGATGTCTCCGCAGGAGACAGAGGGGGTGCTTCTTCACGCACAAAGCACAGAACTTCTTGATCGCCCCCCAAACTGCCCCCATCTGCCCCCTGAAAGGGGGAAGTGGCGAACCGTAGGTTCGACGAAGGGGGTCGGGGAAGTGGCCGACGGAACATCGGACGAAGGGGGTGGGGTCGGGGGAGATGCCGCGAAGCGGCGAAGGGGGCCGTTACCAGTCTGTCCTTTGCGTCTTTAGCTTCCTTTGCGGTTCGTTTTTACCCCGTGCATGTCGATGATACCGTCTGAAACGGCGTAGATTGCGCCGCAGGCGTCACAAGCCATTTCTCCGGGTAATCTGCTCCACCCAATCGATCCGCACGCCGGACAGACCAGCACTTCTTCGAGATGCGATGCCGCAGGCTCGGCGTACCCTTCGCGGATGCCCCATACGAGGTTGTATTCTGTCTGCCACGAAAGGATATTGATATTGGTGATCCCTAAACCCGTCAGCAGTACTTCGAATGCCTCTTTCGAATGGGTTTTCCCCGGCATGGCGGCGGCGTTCCATCCCCGCCTGCATGTCGTCACCAGGCAGCCGCCCGGTCTGAGCACGCGCACCGTTTCCGCCAGTTGAGCTTCCGGGTCGGGCGTGAATTCCAGCATCTCCAGGCAGCAGACGGCATCGAAAACGCCGTCCGGGAACGGCAGCCTGATCGCGTTCCGCCAGATCAGGTCGATTCGATCCCGGTATGGCTCCACTTTCTCGCTGGCGAAGGTCAGCATCCGCCGCGAATCATCCACCCCCACGATCCGGCCTTGAAACGTCGGCTGTTCGAACAACGTCACCGGCAGCCGGGCGGTTCCGGTCGCAACGTCCAGCACCAGCGCCGTCGACTGCGCACTCAGTATCGCGCTCAACGGCTCGCCGAGGAAAACCTGTTCCGCTTCGGGTCTGAACTGTTTGATCGAATCGTAATTACGCGCCGTGATATCATACAACCAGGTGACCATCCACTGGCCCAGGTACGTGCCTTCGGTAATGACGAGGTGATAGATGATCACGGCTGCCGCTGCTGCGACAACGAAAATGATCAGGCCGATCCATCCAATCGTGCTCATGCTGTTTCACGGAACCTTATTTTTTTCAACTCCGGTGGACAAGTGTATCGGCTGGGCTGTACATCCGCAACCAGAGTCAAAACCGGTTTCTGGATAGAAGGATGAACGGCAGATGTACTGATCGGAGTATTTGGCGACTTGCTGTCACCCTTGATACAATCCTTTCGCCTGAATGATGGGGCAGAATGGAGAAAGTTCATCTATGAAAATCTGGTCACGTTGGTTTTTGCTGCTAATAGGCGTTATGTTGATCGCTTCTTTATCGGCATGCGGTGGGGGGCAGCCATCCTCCCCATTACCAACTCAGACGCCAATTTATGTCGTTGTTACTGACACACCTGTCATCACCTCTTCAGACGAAGAGAGTGAACCTGAAGACGCAGGAGATCAGCCTACCTCGGAGCCGCAGCCGTCCGAGGTTGTCGTTCTCCCGGCGCCGTTTATGTGCAAAGCCGAGGTTGTTGAGCAGACCTACGAGAACGGTTTTATGTTCTGGATCGGTGCGTCGACCGAAGAACGCTGCACGACGAACCACACCTATGAACCCGGTTCAGGAGAAATCTGGGTCGCTGTCTTCGATGAAGACCCCCGGGTTGGTAACTGGTTGATCTTTGTCGATGATTGGGACGAAGATTCCGATATCGAGTTCGATCCGGATTTGGAGCCGCCTGATGACGATCTCATTCAGCCGATGCGCGGTTTCGGGAAAGTCTGGCGCGAAGGGCTGACCGATGATCGTCAGGAAGAGCTTGGCTGGACGACGGCTCCTGAGTTCCAGTTCTCGACGACTTATCGCTACGATCCCGGTGGATATCTGGACGAGGATGGCAAATTCGTCTCGCGCCCCGGCGTTCACCGGATTGAGGCGCTGGGCGGCGAGCAGTTCTTCTTCGACGAGATCAGCCAGATGGTCTTCTATATCCCGGCGGAAGAATGATCGCCTCAACCGGCAGTGTAAAGCCCCAGGTCAAACGGCCTGGGGTTTTTGATTATTCTGAGAATTCTTCCACCTGATAGACTTCCGCTTCGATCCCCGGCTTTTTCCACGCATCGCGATCAAGGCCCATTTTCTGGCTCAACATATCGAGGAAGAGCACCGGTTCGGGAATGCGCTCCCATACCTGCGGGAGAAACGTGGCTCTGTGCGGCCCCCGGTACAGGGTGACGCCGTCTATCCCCGGCCTGATCAGGGTTGGCAGTTCCGCCGGATCGAGGATGGTCAGCTTCCGGGGTGGGGTGAGGATCGAAATCTCGATTTCGATATGGTCCAGCTCGTCGGGCCGGACCGGTTCGAATCGGGGATCGAACAGCGCCGATTGCGCCGCAGTTTTGACGATCTCTTCGGCCAGGGGGGACCGCGCGACAAGCACGCCGGTGCAGCCTCGCAGCGCTTTCGTATCGTGTTTCCGCAGTGTAACGAAGCAGGCTCCGGGAGCTTTCAGATTGTCGGGCATTTCTTCCAATTTGAATTGAGGGAGTGCCTGCCTGTTTACCGCAGCCGTGATCGATTGCCGTGCCAGTTGAAGCCCCAGGCGCTTTTCCTGTTCTGTAAGGGGCGAAGGTTGCGTATGGCTCATTTTTATAAACCTGTCACCATGTCAAGCGGATCGAATCTATATATGATCATATATATGGTAAAGTCAAATGGTGAAAAGCGAAAGGGCTTATCTTACACTGAGAAAAAGGCGTGGATACGGTCGGCGAAATCGGTGAGGTCGATCAATCCGTCGGCGAAGGCGTGGCGGTCTTCGCCGATTACCAGCGTGGGCACCGGGTTCCGGGTATGGCCGCGAATGGAAAGGTCTTCGATATTACCGTGATCGCTGGTGACGACGACCAGGCCGCTTCCATCGTCCCAGTTGTCGAGTAATCCCTGGATCACCCGGTCGAAATTTTGCAGCCGCAAACTGATTTCTTTCCGGCTCCCCCGGTGGCCGTAGTAGTCGGTCAGCCAGTGGTCGAAAAATGTAAAATCGTGTTCCGCAGCCAGTTCGGCCAGCCGCTTACCGGCCTCGTATGGCTCGTAGAGCGGCGTATCGGAATAACCGAGGTGGGTGCGCCATATCTCCCCGGTGAAATCGGCAGAGAGCGCCCTGCCCGAATACAGCGCATTCGCCCCGCGCATCTCGACGCCCGCGACTTGCAGGGCAAGCTGGTTCGAGGATAGCAGCCGCTTCCCGGAGCGGATGCTTTCGAAGAAGCCGGGCGGGTAAGCGTTGAGAAGTCCCGCGTTGATGCCCCGCGCCGTCAGCTTCTTGACCACGCTCTCGCGTCGGATGATCGTGCCGATCTGGGCCGTCGGTTTTGGGCCATAATGTTCCCCAATCACAAGCGGCACGTTGACGCCGGTCATGAGCGCCGCCTGCCCGGTGGCGCTCTGTGGCATCCCGGCGACGCCCAGGCAGGCATCGGTCGGAACGAATACCGATCTTGTCCCGTCGACACGCGGCAGGTCTTTGTGCCATCGTTCGCCGCCGGTCAGGGAAGTGAGGGCCGGAAGGTCTGTGGTGAGGAATGGATTGCGGTCGGGGTCGTTTTCGCCCAACCCGACCCCGTCCAGGAAAAGGAAAAGGATGCGCACGAATGAATCTTACTTTCGGGTGAAGCGATACCAACCTGAGCGCCGCTCACTGGCGGTATCGACGTTGAGCGTCTTGTGACGCAGACTGAACTCAGGCGCAAACAGGTCTATGATCTGTTCCGGTGCATACCCGAATTCATCTGGTGCGGCGGGGGAGAAACTGTAAAGCATGAATGTCCCCCCTGGGCGTATGATCCGTTTGAGCATCGCGGCATACTCCTGGCTTTCTTGTGTCGATAAGCTGTGAAAGCAGCCGATGTCGACGGCGAGATCGAGGGTTCGGTCGCCGAAACGTCTGCCTTCTCTGATCACTTCGCCCTGCCGGAATGTCGTCATCTCCTCGACTCCTTCACGCCGGGCTTTTCGCCTCGCTTCGCGGACTGCCCACCCCACCAGGTCGATGCCGGTGACTTCCCAGCCGTTCCTGGCGAGATAGATCGACGTTGTCCCCGTCCCACACCCCAGGTCGATGGCCTGGCCTGCCGGGAGTTGGCTGCCCTCGATCAGTTCGGCGATTTCAGGCGGTGTGACCCCCGTATCCCAGGGTGTATTTTCCGTGAAGTAGCGAATCCAGTATAGAATGTGTTTGAGCATACTGCCAGCCACAGTCTCATTATACGTAATAATAAAAGTTTGTACAATGGCGAGTGTGCTTATTCTGCACGTTTAGAAAATAACCCCGCGATAACGGTGGCCGGGATGGTGCGGATGTCGTCGATCCCCAGCAGCAGCGCCGCCCCGAAATACACCGCCAACCCGATCAGGCCGCCCGCGATGACCGAAACGAGCAGGCCGGGTGACAGGTACCTGAGGAACAGAAAGACCGTCACGCTCATCACGCCGCTTGCCGCCAGCGCCCGCAGCGTATCCAGCGCGATCCTTTTCCCGTCGATCAGGTTCCACCGGAAGTGCAGAATGACCAGCCCTATCGTCGCTTCGATCCCCACCGCGATGCCGTTCGCCAGCGCCAGCCCGCCGTGTGAAAGCCGCTTTGGTGATGACAGCCAGATCGCCAGGATGATATTGATCGTCGTCGTGAAGAACGATACCAGCAGCGGAGTCAGCGTGTCTTTTTGGGCGGCAAATGCGCGTACGACCACCTCCAGCACCGATTGGCTGATCAAAGCCACTACGTAGAATTGAAGCGCATAGAAAACCAGTTCGGTGCTTTGCGCGGTGAATTCACCCCGTTCGAACAGCAGTTGGATGATCGGCCTGCCGAGTACGAGCAGCCCGGCGGCTGCCGGGAGCGCCAGGACAAGCACCGCCCGCAGCGATCCGCTCAACGCCCGGCGCTGCGATCCGGTATCCTCGTCGGCGGCGATCTGCGCCAGCGTCGGGAAAACCGCGATCCCAATCGCCGTCCCGATCAGCGTCCAGGGCATGTTCATCAGTTGGTAGCCGTAGCGCAGCGCGGCGATCCGCCCCGTTCCCATGCCCGATCCGAGGTTGGAATTGATCCAGTCGATGCTCGCCCGTGCCATCAACAGGTCGACGGCGCGCGGGAGCATCAATTTACCGACCCGCCACAGTGAGGGATTGTGCCATCCCAGGCCCGGCGACCACCTGATTTTGTACATCACCAGCCCTGGAACCTGAACCAGTAGATGCATCAGCGCCCCGATCACCGCGCCCCAGGCGACGCCCTGAATCCCCATCGACGGGGACAGCGCCACCGCGCCGAAGATGATCCCGCCGGTGTACAGCACGGGCGCAATCGCCGGTAGGAGGAAATGCTGGTGCGTTTGCAACGTGCCCGAAATCAGGCTGCTGATCGAGAAAATGAGCGTCGAGATCAGCAGGATGCGCATGATCTGCGCGGTCAGCCGCTGCGTTTCCGGGTCGAAGTTCGGGCCGATTCCCCACCACGAACTGACAAACAGCGGGGCCAGCAGTGCGACGATCAGCGATGCCGCCGCCGTCAGCAGGAAAACGTTATTGACCACCTGGCTGAATAGTTGGTTGGCCCCGCTCGATTCCGCCTGCTTGATCTTCTCCGAATAGACCGGGATGAAGGCGAAAGCCAGCGCGCCGCCGGAGAGCATCATCACCAGCAGTTCGGGGATTCCGTTGGCCGCGCCGTAAGCGTCGAGCGCCGCGCTGGTTCCGAACCGGCTGGCGATGATCGGCTGGCGGATCAGCCCGGCGATCAGCGCCGCTGCCATCCCTCCCATCACGATCAGCGTCGAGCGGGTGATGCTGGCAGTTCGCCGCTTTTGCTCTGCGTAGGTTTGCTGTTGATTGTTCATTGCGATCTACCTTTGGGGGAGGGGGATCATTGCTCGGCCAGCGCGATCTGCGCCAGTTCGAAATGCGGGTTCAGCGCGGATGCTTTCTCGTAGCATTCGAGGGCCTCGTCGTGATAGCCCATCGCTTCGAGTGCCCGGCCTTTGTAGTAGTAGGCTTCTTCCGAATACTCGTTGTTGGCGAGTACGGTATCCGCCAGCGTGATCACATCTTCGAGCCGGTCACCGCCGACCTGTAGATAAGCCTCGTACGGGCCAAACTGGTACCACAGCATCCGCCAGGGTGTCCCTTTGCTGCGGGCAATGTCGAACGCCGCCGCTGCGTTGGCCGGATCGCCCAGCGCGACCAGCGAACTGCCGATGTTGAACCATGCATAGGGATTGTCTGGGTCGGCCTGGGCTTCCACTTGCGCTACTGCGAGCGCCCCGGTATACATCGTCTGCGCGTCGGTATCCTGCCCGATGATCGCCGCGACTTCGGCGTACTGGTCGGGCGGGTAGACGACGAGGTACGTCCGGTTGAAGTGCTGCCACATCCGGTTGATGTAGTCATAGGGTTCCTGCTGGCCCGGCCCCAGGTAGGAGTCCATCGTCCAGAAATAACGGTCGGTTTTCGAGTAGCCGTAGATCAGCAGGTAATGGCCCATCCAACCCAACCGGTCGGGTTCGGGATCGAACCCCTTCTCGATCATCACCGGGGAGCCTGCATCGATCAGCCGCTGGATCAGGTCGATATCACCGCCGACCCGCACGATCATGTTGTAGCCGAGCGATTCGACATAGGCTTGCAGTTCGTCGGGCCTGACGTTGCGATCCTCGATATTGGGTTTGACGAACTGCTGGATGTCCTCCTGGGTCACACCCAGTTCCCAGTAGCTCAGATACGTGGCAAGCGTCGCCGGGCCGCAGTTGTTCCACATCTGGTAATTGTGATCGAAGGGTTGCAGCATGACGCTGTCGGGTTCGCTCAATGCCGCTTCTGTGTCCGCTTCGGAGGGAATGGGGGGCAGTTCCTCTTCCTGAAATGCCGGGGTAAGGATGTCGTCCGACGGGTTGATCGCGGGCACGTCGACGCTGATCGTCGGCAGCGGGGTCGTTTGCGGCTGCTCGATGGCCGCCAACTGTTCGAGTAGGGCGGCTTCGGCACCGGCATCAGCCGGGATCGCGGTCGGCAGTGTTTCGAATGGGTCGGTATCGAACACCATTTCGTAGAGTGGTTCGGGTAAATAGGCAGCGACGTACCGGTCGGGGACAAAGTTGCGCAAAATGAAGCGCAGCCAGAGCGGGGTTGATACCGCCAGCGCCAGCACTACCAGCGACCCGCCGGTGATCAGCCAGGGGGCCAGCCTACGCCGGTTGACCGGCACTCTTCGGGGTGCTCTATCACCTTTAAGAAACGACACGGGATGTTATTCCTGTAGGGCGTTGAGGGCTAAATAGGCTTCTTCTGCCGGTTTGAAATTTTTGTTGTAATAAAGCGCCATGTCGAGCGATTTCAGGGCATCGTTGATTTTGCCCTGTTCTCGCTGCGCCAGTCCCAGGTAATAATACGGTTCCTCGGACCCGATCTTGGCGATCACCGCGTTTGCCATGTCAATCACGGCGTCGTAGCGGCCAACCTGCATGTAGGCTTCGAAGGGGGCGAATTGGTACCAGGTAAACCGCCAGGGAAGACCTAACCGCCGTGCCTCGTCGAAGGCGACCGCCGCGTCCTCGTAGCGTTCCAACCCGACCAGGTTCGTCCCCAGGTTGAACCAGGCGAACGCATCGTTCCGGTTGATGTTGATCTCTGCCTGGGCCGTCTCGATGGCGTTGCGGTACATCGTATCGTCGTCCATGTTTTCGCCGATGATCGAAGCGACCGCAACGGCCTGGTCGGACCGGTAGGCGATCAGGTAGCGCCGGTTGAACTGCCGCCAGTAGTGATCGAGTGCCTCGTAGCTGTAGAACCAGTTCGGGCGTCGATAGGTATCCATCGCGATGAATCCCTGATCTTTGTCGGAATAGCCGACCAGTGTCAGGTAGTGGGATGTCCACCCGATCGTTTCCGGTTCGGGGTCGTAGCCCGTCTCGATCAGCACCGGGTACCCGGCCAGCAAAAACTGCTTGATCGTATCGAAGCTCCCGCCTTCCCGGATGATCATGTGATAGCCCAGGCTTTCGGCCAGGGCTGCCATTTCGTCGGGCCTGACGTTGGGGTCTTTAGCGTTTGGTTTCAGCGTGATGGCGGCCTCTTCCATCGTCATTTCGGTGCCCCAATAGCTGATCATCGTCGCGAACGAGGCCGGGCCGCAGTTGTTGCTCCCTGTCTGTTGGTGGAATGTGAACCCGGTCAGCAGCGTATCGGCGTGGCTGAGATCGGCTTGATGTTCCAGGTCGACCGCGCTCGTACTGATCGCCATTGCCACTGCCGGGGTGACGGTTGGCGTCGGTGCCCCCGGCACCGGTGTGGGCTGAACGTAGCCGCCCGCTGGAACAGCGATCACCTCTTCGTCAGGGGACGGGGTTGGGGTAGGCGTTGGCGCAACCAACGTGAGCAGACTCTGGGCCAGCGCCTCGTCGTAAGCGCTGGGCGTTGGCACCTGCTCGTCGATGTTGATGCGGAAGATGGTCTTTTGCAGCCTGGGCGGTGCGTAGGCCATGATGTACCGGTCGGGAACGAACCACCGGATCGTCGGGAGCCAGGCCGGGGCGGAGATCAGGATCGCCGCAACAGCCGACACGGCGACGATGACTTTCCACGAGTGGACGCTGCGTTTCGTCTTGGAACGGGAAAGCTGGCTCGGCAGGTGCGGGTATCGACCCCCGCGCCTTGTCTGGGCCTTCTTCCTCTGGATTGACTGTGTATTTCGAAGTCGAGGGAACTGCCTGCGACTTTTAAAAAGCATTTTACTCAGGTTTCCTGCCACCAGTCACGCTGCCGGAACAATTCAACCCACCGGCAGGGCTTCTCTTCCGCAGCTTGTGAGTATAGCGTGCCGGGTGCTGTGCTTACAAACGCAACGGGCCTGTCGACAATCCAGTTTAGCGCGCCGATTCGCGCATTGATCCGTGTTAAGCCTACGATTCGGCTATGATCTTAAACGTCGCGGTGAAGTGCCGCAGAAGTTCTGGCTGTGTGACGATCTCCACCCCTCTCAGGGCCGATTTCCTTTCCGCGATGTCGGCCAGCACCCCGATCACGTAGTCGAAATGGCTGCGGGTATAGACGCGCCTCGGTATCGCCAGTCGGACGAGTTCAAGCGGTGGATGCTTGATTTCACCCGTGGCGGGGTCGGGGTAGGCAAAGGCGACGCTGCCCAGTTCCACCGTTCTGATCCCCCCGGCGATGTACAGCTCGATGGAGAGCGCCTGTCCCGGAAATTGATCGGCGGGGATATGCGGGAGGAAACTGCCCGCGTCGATATAGATCGCATGGCCGCCCGGCGGCTCGACAATCGGGATACCGGCTTCAAGCAGCGACTCGCCGAAATAGGCCGTCTGCGCGATACGGTAGCTGAGGTAGCGCTCGTCCAGCCCTTCCCATAATCCTCTTGCCAGCGCTTCCAGGTCACGCCCGGCCAGCCCGCCGTAGGTCGGGAAGCCTTCCCGCAGGATCAGTTCCTGCTGCACCGCCTCGAACAGGTCGTCGTCGTTCATGCACAGGAACCCGCCGATGTTGACCAGCCCGTCTTTCTTGGCGCTCATCGTGCAGCCGTCGGCAGCGCCGAACATCTCCTGGGCGATCTCCAGCGGTGTCTTGTCGGCGTAGCCTTCTTCGCGCAGTTTGATGAAATAGGCATTCTCGGCGTACCGGCAGGCGTCGATGAAAAATGGGATGTCGTACTCGTGGTAAACCGCTGACACCGCCTTGATGTTCGCCATCGAAACCGGCTGGCCGCCGCCTGCGTTGTTGGTGATCGTGATCATCCCAAGGGGGATATTCTCTTTCCCGGTCGATTCGATGAACCGGCGCAGCTTGTCGATATCCAGGTTGCCCTTGAACGGGTGCCGCGAACCTGGATCATTGCCCTCGTCAATCAACAGGTCGACCGGTCTTGCTCCCGCCGCGCGGATGTTCGCCCCGGTTGTATCGAAATGCATGTTGCTGGGAACCAGCGCACCGGGATTGAGCAGCACGTTGCACAGGATATTTTCCGCCGCCCGCCCCTGGTGGGTGGGAACGAAGTGCCTGAACCCGAAGATCGTGCTGATGACCTCTTTCAGGTTGTAGAAGCTTTTCGCCCCGGCATACGATTCGTCGCCCAGCATGATCCCGGCCCACTGGTTGTCGCTCATCG
>DAOUES010000007.1:0-9236 GCA_034430335.1 Anaerolineae bacterium
TCGGCGCAGTTAGATGGACCCCGAAACGCTCTTATGAGCGATCTGTTGCGCAAAAATCTTGATGAGATTGCCGTACTCTTAGGTGCAGACGGGCTGATCGATGCAGAACAGGTCGATTATAATGAATTAAATGCACTGCTTGACCTGGCCGGATTGGATGTAACGGCGTTGTCTGAATGACGCCAGTAATACATACCGGAGCCAGATGAGGCACCGGCCAGAAAATCCGAGGAAAGGGGGATAGACAGGAAGAAGATTTTTCACCGATCTCAAACGATGTAGTCGTATGAAAGACTTTTTTTGTACCATAGATATTCTCAATAGAAGGAGAGAGAAAAGACGATGCAAAAGAACAGCCGTCTAGTGTTGGTGACCATTGCATTGGTCATTCTGGGCCTGACCCTCAGCTCTTGCGGTGCGGGTGCGAAGCTGGGAACGGAAAACAACCCAATCATCTGGGCCTTCGTGCCGTCCGGTGAGACTGAGCGTGTCGCTGCCGGTGCCGAGAGCGTTGCCGCGATGCTCCACGAAGAGACGGGCCTCTATTTTGAAACGTTGGTTGCCACGGAGTACGCTGGCGTTATTGAGGCGATGTGCAGTGACCCGGCAGAAGCTCAGATGGCTTCGCTTGCGACTTTTGCCTACGTTGTTGCCGCTGACCGTGGCTGCGCCGAGGCTGCGCTGTTGTCTTCGCGCTATGGCAGCCCCACCTACAACGGCCAGATTCTCGTTCGTGCCGATAGTGGTATCAAAGACCTTGCCGATCTTAGCGGCAAGACCTTCTGCCGTCCTGACCCTCTGTCCACCAGCGGCTGGATCATTCCTTCGCTGATGCTGCGCGGCGCAGGCGTCGATCCCGACACCGGCTTGGCCGAGATCGTCGACGCTGGCAGCCACGACGGTGTTGCCGTTGCCGTTTACGATGGGCAGTGTGATGCCGGTGCGATGTATGTCGATGCCCGTACCTCCGTCGAGGAAGACTATCCCGACATCATGGACCAGACGGTTGTCATCGCCACTGAGCCGGATATTCCCAATGACGGCATTCAGTTCGCTACTTCTGTCGATCCTGAGCTTCGCAAGCAGATCGTCGACGGCCTGCTCGCCATCGCCGCCACCGACGAAGGTGTCGAGGCGCTCGAAACGGCCTACTCCTGGACCGCACTGGTCGAGGCTGACGACAGCTTCTACGATGCCTTCCGCCAGGTTCTTCAGGCATCCGGTGTTAATATCGAGGACTACCTGAACTAGTTGTGATCTGTCTGGTCAGTAAGCTAACAGTATTAACTGAAGGAAATGAAGAGGGGACAAGCCGTCCCCTCTTCATCAGCGATGGGAGGGGGCATGCTTGAAGTTAAGAATCTGACAAAAGTATATGACGATGGAACCGTCGCACTCAACAATATTAGCTTTACAGTTGAAGAAGGCGAATTCCTCGTCATCATTGGCCTGAGTGGATCGGGAAAATCAACCCTCTTGCGCTGCATCAACCGGTTGATCGATCCCACCGAGGGGCAGATCATCTGGGATGGCGTCGATATCACGGCAGCCGATGCGACTGAGCTGCGCACGACCCGCCGACAGATCGGGATGATCTTCCAGAATTTCAACCTGGTGAAACGCTCTTCGGTGATGACCAATGTGATGGCCGGTCGGCTGGGATATGCCGATCCGTGGAAAAGCCTCCTGCACCAATTTTCACCAGCAGATCGCCAGAGAGCGATCGATGCGCTTGGCAAGGTCGGGATTTCCGATCAGGCCAACAAGCGTGCCGACGAATTGAGTGGTGGTCAGCAGCAGCGCGTTGGGATTGCCCGTGCTCTCATGCAGGAACCCCGCATAATACTGGCCGACGAACCGGTTGCCAGTCTCGACCCGGTGCTGGCCCACACTATTCTGGGCGACCTGGACCGGTTGAATCAGGAAGGGATAACTACCCTTTGCAGCCTGCATTATCTTGACCTGGTGCAGCGGTATGCATCGCGGGTGATCGGCTTAAGGGATGGTGGGATCGTCTACCGGGGATCGCGTGCAGATATTCGTGCCATGACCGATGAGCAGTTCAAGCAGGTCTATGGCGCTGAGGCGATTCGTGTCTCCGTTGGTCTCGAAGGGAGCCTGGGAAAAGATGCCAAATAATAGCAAATCTAAGGCAGCCAAAGCCGAGAAACCCAGCCTCGTTTCGCCGGTTGTGGCAGCGATTGCCTCATTCATTCTTCCAGGGCTTGGGCAAGCATTGGCCCGCCAACTGCGTCGCGGCCTGATCGTTTTTGGATCGGTGGCGAGCATCACAGGGCTGATCTGGTGGCTGTTTATCGATCTCTCTCGCTCTGCGCAGGGCATCGGTTTGATGTTCACTAAATCCTTTGGACGTGCGCCTGGCTTTGTGATTTTGGTCCTGCTCGGGTTAGTTGTCCTCTGGCTGCTAAACGTCTGGGACGCATACCGGGAGGCGCAGGCTCTCCGCCGCGCAGGCCCGACGATTTTCATCCTGATCGGGATTGTATTCTTCGTTCTGGGCTGGCAGATCAGCGGTATCGATCCGGTTACCGCTGTTGTCGAGCTGCCGGACGCCTGGCCGCCGCTCTCGAAGGTATTATGGCCCTGGGAGGCAGCGTTCGAACGTGATACCGATGTGATGGCTGCCAGTGCAGACATTCTTACCCCATGCGACGATGAGCCGCCGCCGGAAGCGCCGGAGAAAGTCGAGGGGGAACCCTACCTGGTGGCACGCCCGACCTGCGGCGATCTCACAGAACTAGACGAGAATAACCAGCCTATCCTCGGTACGACGCTGCACCTATCAGCAGCGGGTTTTGCGCCAAATACTGAGACGTTCATCTTCTGGATCGATCCAATTGGGCAGGAGTTTCGCATTCGCCAGGAAGGTGAGTATATATCGGTGATGACCGATGCCGATGGTGCCTTCGAATATGATGTGACCATGCCCTACCGGCTGACTCCACCCAGCGCCGAAGGCCGTCAGGTCCATGAGATTGAAGCACGGCAGAGCACCGAAGTGGGCGGTCTGAAACCAAGTGAGCCGCTGCGCCTGACGATGGCTCGAATGATCGAAACTATCTTCCTGGGTATGATGGCAACCATTTTTGGTATCATCCTGGCCGTACCGATCAGCTTCCTGGCGGCGCGTAACATGATGTCGAGTTCGTTCCTGTCTATGGTGCTGTATTACCTGACACGTACGGTGTTGAATATCATCCGCTCAATCGAGCCGCTGATCTGGGCGCTGATCGCCGTCGTGTGGGTGGGACTTGGCCCGTTTGCCGGTATCATCGCGCTTACCATCCACTCGGTTGCCTCGTTAGGAAAACTGTACTCCGAGGCGATAGAGAGCATCGAACCCGGCCCGATTGAGGCGATCCAGGCGACCGGGGCTACCCGCCTCCAGACGATTGTCTACGCGGTGATCCCACAGATGATCCCGCCGTTTGTTTCGTTCTCGATCTATCGCTGGGACATCAACGTCCGCATGTCGACCGTGATCGGTCTGGTCGGCGGCGGCGGTATCGGCTTCCTGCTGGTTCAGTATATCAAGCTGCTCGACTACCGGGCAGCCGGTATCGCGGTCTGGTTCATTGCGATCACCGTCGCCATTCTCGATTATGTAAGCTCCGAGATACGTCAGCGCTTTATCTGAGAGCTTTCGGATAACCTCATTCGTTTTTTCATACCCCGCTCCTGTCTGCCGGATCGATGAGAGCGGGGTATACTTTTGCCCATGCAATTTAACCAAATATCTCAGTAGGCAATTACAAACCATGTAAAACACAGCCAACCCTGATCGCCCCCTGGCAGGGGGAGATGTCGCGTAGCGACAGAGGGGGCATTTTACCGACCTAAATAGTAAAACATCATATGCATATGTCTGAGACTTCTCTACCCTGCTTTTCGGTTGTGATCGTCACCTGGAACGTGCGCGACCTGGTGATCGATTGTCTGCATTCTGTTTATCATGACTTCACCTGCACGGACGTATTGGGCGGGGTCTGGCTGGTCGATAACGACTCCGCCGATGGCACCTTCGATGCCGTGCGCGATGCCTTCCCCGTCGATGCCTACCCGTCGCTGCATTTGATCCAGGCTGGTGAAAATCTCGGCTTTTCGAAGGGTAACAACCTCGCGCTGCGTGAGATCGGCTTTCTGGGTGGCGACGATCTGCCCGACTACGTCTTGCTGCTGAACCCCGATACCGTTGTAAAACCCGGCGCGTTTCAATCGCTGATCGATGCGATGGCGGCGACCGGCGCAGGTCTGGCCGGTGCGCGTCTCACCTACGGCGATGGATCGTTCCAGCACAGCGCCTTTGGATTCCCCGGTCTCGCCCAACTGCTGATCGACCTGTTCCCGGTGCCGGGCCGTCTGATCGAAAGCCAGGTCAATGGCCGCTACCCGCATTCGCTTTATCAGGCAGATCAACCTTTCGAAGTCGATCACCCGCTGGGCGCATCGTTTCTGCTGCGCCGCGAAGTGATCAGGCAGACCGGGCTGTTCGACGAGCAGTTCCATCTTTACTGTGAAGAAGTCGACTGGGCCTGGCGGATTCGCAAGGCAGGCTGGAAAGCAATCTGCGTCCCTGCCGCCGAGATCGTCCACTACGGCGGGCAAAGCACGACGCAAAATCGCCCGGCGGCGTTTGTCAACCTGTGGAAAGCGCGTCTCCAGTTGTATCGAAAGCACTATCCGGGCTGGAAACGCCTGCTTGCCGTCTGGATCGTCCGGGTGGGTGTCAACCGTTTCATCCGGCAGGTTTCCCTTGATTCATCCCTGCCCGAAGCGGATCGGGCGGCGCTCGTCGCTGCCGGACGCGAAGTCCTCAAACTGTCCAGAACCCTGTAGCCAGTGAGGGAACGATGGCCGAACTTGCCGGTGTCATCATCGCCTACAACGAAGAGAAAAACATCGAAGCCTGTATTGATTCGCTCCGCTGGACGGATGAAGTGATTGTTTTCGACTCCTTCAGCACCGACCGGACGGTAGAGATCGCTGAACGCGCCGGGGCGAAAGTGTTTCAGCACCGCTTCGAGAACTTCGGTGCGCAGCGGGAGGCGGCGCTCCACGCCGTCGATGCAGAGTGGATTTTCTTCGTCGATGCCGACGAGCGGGCGACGCCCGCGCTTGCCGGGGAGATCAGGGCGAAGATCGAACGGCCTGAGCGGGGCTGGTGGGTCCCGCGAGATAATTATATTTTCGGGAAGCTGACTCGCGGGGCAGGCTGGTATCCCGATTACCAGCTTCGGCTGCTGCATCGAACCAGCGCCCATTACGATCTATCGCGCACCGTTCACGAGATCGTCGAACTCGACGGGGAGGCCGGGCACCTGGAAAATCCGCTCATCCACTACACTTATCAGACGGTCGATCAGTTCTTCGAGAAGCAGCGATATTATACGCAGTTCGAAGCGAAGCGTCGCTACGATGAAGGTCAGCGCACCAAGCCCTGGACCTACCTGACGATGCCCGCCCGCCATTTCTGGTGGCGCTTCGTCACCGAGCGAGGCTATATCGACGGGCTGCATGGTCTGCGGCTCAGTCTTTTCATGGCCTACTATGAATTTCTAACCTGCCGGCAGGTCGCCCGGCTTGCCCGCGAAGAAGGGCGATAGAGGGCTGTTTGTCACAGGGGATAGAAAAGAGTGGCTGCCGGATCATCCAGCAGCCACTTATCCTGTCATGAAGGAACCCGGACTTGCTCCTACCCGGGCGCTCGCAGGGTGGTGAGATATCAACTTTAGCCCGGTGCTTCAGCGCCGGGTATTGATATGCAAAAACCAGCTTAACGCGCCACTACCCTTTAGCCTCGACGGAGAAAGGTGTCCCGGCAGCGTTGACCGCCCGCTGTCCGGCGGCTGTGAGTGCGACCCCCGTGCAGTTGACGGCATAGGTCCCGGCCATTTCCGGAGCAAAGGAATAGGCTTCTTCAAGGGTGACATCGTCGATGGTGTTGGTGACCGGGGAGCCAAGCGCGCCTGTCGTGCCCGTGTCCTGGTGCACCCATGAGCAGATCACGGTCGAGACCGATTTGCCATGCCTGACCCGCACCGTCACTGCTTCCATCGTCCGGTGCGTCGTACCCTCGATGCTGATCGGGCCGAGTGTTTCTTCGGGCAATAGGTCCGGTATTGGCGTTATTGTCGGTTGGATTGAGATCTCCGGCGTTGCGGTCACGCCGGTATCCAACGGCTGTAAGTCGGTCTGCCCTTCTATTGGCGTGGTCTCACCCTGAGAGGTTGTCTCGTCGTATGGCTCTGGAGGGGCGGCCTGTCCAAGATTACATGATGACAGCGTGCAGCAGAAAAGCAGCGCTAATCCGGCATACAGGGTCTTCTTCAATTCAAAGGTGTGTCGCTTTATCATCGGTCTGTTATCCTTCTTGCGACGAGAATTAATGAAATGACGAACCGTCCACCGACCGATTCCCCCGCCCGCGTCAGTGCTGAGGAACCAGCCGCTGATCATAATTCTAGTCTAAAGTTGTCTACAGCGAAACTCCCGGATTCGATTCACGGGCAATATCGACGACTTTTCCCCCGGTGATTTCGATCAACTGTTCAAATTTGATGGGGAAAATCGCGTTTGGCGCACCGGCAGCGGCATATACCAGTTCGAAACGCTCCAGCGTCTTATCGATCAAAACCGGCAGTATTTGAATATGGCCTACCGGCGGAACCCCACCGGGGGCATACCCGGTCACCTCGATTGTTTTCCCGGCATCGGCCATTCTGATCTTTTTCCTGCCGACCCCGTAGAGCTGTCCGATCTTACGCTCGTCCATTCGCTGATCTCCGGCGGCGAGAACGACCACCGCCTGGCCGTCAATCAGGAAGCAAAGGCTCTTGACGATGCTGCCCAGTTCGGTGCCGATGCTGTCAGCCGCCTCCTGTGAGGTCGCGGTTGAGGTCTCGTAGAGAGTCACCTGGATGTCACATCCAAGATTATCCAATGCTGCCTGAACGTCTTCCGGTGAAAGCATAGTCGCGATTTCCATTTCTGGCTGGAGGATCGGTTTCAATCTATCCGAAATGAGCAAAGCGAATTTCCGGATAGATACAAGTATACAGCGCCCGGTGGATCGATCCAACCGGGCGCTGACAATTGTACTCACTAACCGAATAGTGTGGCTTACTCTTCCGCGTAACCAACAAGGCCAAGTGTTCCGGGGCCACCATGAATACCCACTACCGGTGATGTTGGGGTGATGAACAGTTCTACCGGATCGAACTCCTCTTTGATCTGTTTGGCCCATACTTCCGATTCTTCAGGGCAGTTGAGAGTCATAATCGAGACGTGGAGGTTCTTCTTCCCCTCGTATTTCTCGAAGAAGTTCTGATAAGTGGTTTCGAGGGCCTTATTCCGGGTGCGGATTTTTGCCCCTGGCTCGATGATCCCTACCGCTGGGTCGAGGAGCAGCGTGGGTTTCAACTGCAAGGCTGTACCGAGTAATTTTGCTGCACCACCGATGCGACCACCCTTGTGCAGGTATTCCAATGTGTCGACGGTGAAGACGATTGACAACGTTTCGCGGACTTTCGCAGTGGCGGCGACCATTGCCTCGGCATCGCCTCCCGCTTCCCTCACCCGTGCCGCGGCAAGTACCTGAAACCCTAAACCCATCGATATTGATTTCGAGTCGACAACATGCACCGGCAGGTCGGACAGTTCTTTGGCCTGCTGCGCCGAATCGACGGTACCGCTCAGCCCATCGCTGAGGCAGACGACGACGGCTTCTTCAGCGCCGTCCTTCTTGACCTGCTCGTACACATCGGCGAAGTCTTTTGGTGTTGGCTGGGAAGTGCTGGGATGTACCGGGTCGGTTTCCAGCCGGGCGTATAGTTCGTCCGGCTGAATATCAACTTTATCTTTGAACTGTTCATCTCCCCACAGTACATACAGCGGCACCACGTAGATGCCATATTCCTCGATGAGCGAACTGGCAACGTCACTGGTGCTGTCGGTGATCAATGCGATCTGGTGCTTCTTGGTCATGTCTTCTCCTATTGGCTTCACGTTGATTAACCTTCTGTGTATCCGGCAATTCCAATTGTGCCCGGCCCGGTATGTACCCCCAATACCGGGGTCAGGCTGCCGACATACAGCTCAATCGGCGAGAATTCGGCCTCTATCCGCTGCGCAAGCTGCTGCGCCTCCTGTTCGGCATTCCCATGTTGCACGGCCACCCGGAGCTGCCCGGCCCCTGAATCCATCTGGCTGGAAAACACCCGGTAGATTTCTTCCAGGGCTTTCGTACGTGTTCTGATCTTCTTTCCGGCCTCGATCCGCCCGGTGCTGTGATCGATGTACAACTGCGGCTTGAAACTCAATGCGGTGCCTACCAGCTTCGCCGCACCCCCGATCCGCCCGCCTTTGTGCAGGTATTCCAGTGTATCGACGGTGAAGATCACCGAGGCTTTTCTGCGGACTGCGTCCGCTGCCCGGATCATCGCTTCGGCGTCGCCGCCGGTTTCCCTGGCGCGGGCAGCGGCGAGAACCTGCCAGCCCGTGCCCATCGAGGCAGACAGAGAATCGTGGATGTGAACCGGCATATCCGCCGACTGCTTTGCCTGGGCCGCCGAATCATAGGTGCCGCTGAGTTGTTTGCTCAGGGTGACGATCACGGCCTCTTTCGCGCCGTTCTGCTGCGCCTGTTCGAGGACGTTGGTAAAGTCCTGCGGCGTGGGCTGTGACGTGGTTGGATGCACCGGATCGACCGGGAGACGCCTGTAGAACATCTCCGCGTCGATATCGACCTCGTCGCGCAGGGTTTCGGTGCCCCAGTTTAAATACAGCGGTACGACGTGAATCCGGTATTGATCGATCAGATGCACAGGGAGATCACAGATACTATCTGTGATCAGCGCGATCCGGTCCGTCATTGGCGATTCCTCGGGTTTCCGGTTCGACAGTATCGTTCTTGCCGCTACCTATATAACACGGCAAATCGCCGAACGATGCACCCTCCGCTTCCCTGTCGGCGTGGTTCTGGAAATGCCGGGTCGAGGGCGCTATCCAATCGGCTGGCCGGATGTGACCAGTTTCAGGCCGAGCGCTTCGTATTCGGCGAGCTTGGCCTGTGCCATCGCCTCGAAATCGATATCCGGGTGGACGACCGACGACGTGCAGTCGATCAGCATCCGCCAGCGGTTGATCAGTTCTGCCCGGTTGTTCGAATAGTACGTCACCAGCGAATCGGCGGTCTCCAGCACGCAGTGGCTTTTCGC
>DAOUES010000008.1:0-2037 GCA_034430335.1 Anaerolineae bacterium
GCATGATGAACGGGTAATACAGATTGCGCTTCGGAGGCGCGGCGTCGAGGCAGACGACCCGGCCACCGGGCCGGACGACGCGCACCTGTTCACGGAACACGGCGGCCACGTCGCCGACATTACGAACGAGGAAGCCCGACACGACCGCATCGAACGAGGCATCCGGGAAGGGCAGGCGGTATGCATCGGCCTCTACCCAGATAACCCGATCACCGCCGGGGCGAGATCGCCCGACGCGCATCATCCCCTGCGAGAAATCCGCACCGACTACCCGGATCGATTCATCCCACCGCAAGGCTTCGAGAGCGATATCGCCGGTGCCGATTGCCACGTCGAGCAGCCTGCCGCCGGGCGGCAGCGCCGCCTTTTCGACCACCATCCGCCGCCAGGCGCGGTCGCGGCCAAGAGTCATCAGGCTGTTCATCAGCACGTAGCGCCGGGCGATCCGGTCGAACATCGCCTGCACAGAGCGTGCGCGGTCGGGACCATCGAGATGGGCCATCAATCCTCCCGGCGATAACAGGCCCGCGACATATCGCGGGCGACGAACTGCGGAAGGCCGGTATGGCCGAGCATCTGGCGGATCGCGCTCGCCTCACCGATGTGATACCAGTAGTGGAAGATCACCCGCGTGAGCATCGTGCCGACGTTCTCGGCGCGGGGTTTGCCATCCTTCTGGAGGTGGGTTTCGAGGCGAGCCGGGGTGAGCGTGTCGAGGTAGTCGTCGGCGGCGGCGGTGGCGATCTTCCAGGCGTCCCACATCTCGTCAAGCGGCGGGGTGCTGGCAGGCTGGCCGTAGCCGACCCGCACATTCAGATCGGGGAGGACATTTCGCCCCTGCGCCTCGATCACAAAGTAGCGGTGTTCGTGGTCGGCAAGGTGGCCGACGATCCAGCTCAGGCAGTTCATCGGCCCCAAACGGCGGCGGGCGTCTTCATCGGAGACGCCCTGCAAGCAGCGCACCAGCTCACTGCGCGAAAATCGAAGCTGGTCGACCATCAAATGGGCCATCTGTTCTTCCCCCTACTCCATGTTTTCCAGCAGGTCAATCGTCTCGGCGATTATCTCCGGGTAGAAGCGGTCGCCGTGACCGGGGATCACCAGATCGGCCTCGAACTGCTCCAGGCTGTGCAGCGACACCGGCCAGGCGTCGAGATCGGCGTCGTCGGTGTTGCCGATCCCACCCCAGCCGCTGACCATGCAGCCGCCAAACAACAGGCGTCGATCCGGGAAGTAGACGACCACGTTATCGAGCGTATGGGTCGGCCCCGGATAATACACCCGGACGATCTCGGAGCCAAACTCCAATTCCAGCCCTTCGTCTATCGGGTAGAGATCGGTCGGCGGGGCGTTCGGGCTGTTGTGTTCCTTGAGCAGGTCAACGGTGAGATCGGCCCCGTAGACGGGCACGCCCCGGCTGATCAGGTAACCGTTGCCAGCAAGGTTGTCGTCGTGAAACCCGGTGTTGATCTCGATCAGATCACGGTCGCCGTACTGCTCGATGATCCAGCCGTGAAGCTCGCGGGTGGCGTCGATGGTATAAGGCGTATCGACCAGTACAAGGGTGGAGTCGGCCATTTCGACGAGCAGCGAGTTCGCAGCGAACTCCGTCTCCTGGGTGATCACGTAAGCGCCGTTCTGCACTTCGCGCAGGTAAAGTCCTTCGGCAACGTCGATCCGCTTGTATGGTTCGTTGTAGGTTTCGTAGGAAACTGTCGGCTCTACCGATTGGTCAGGCCGGGCACAACCGACAACTATCAGAAGGACTATCACACCAATCAATAATGCATTTCGACTAAACATCAGCACCCTCCTTTGCACAGGAGGCCAGCATACCGGTTGAGGTTACGATCCGCATGACGGCTACTCCACGTAGAGGTGACGGTTCACCTGCCGGTCGAGAAAATCGAGCAGGAAGTAAAGAACCAATCCCAGGAGGCTCATCGCCAGAATCCCGGCATACATCTCTTTGTAGAGAAGCACCTGATAGGTCTTGACGACGATGTAGTAGCCCAGCCCGTAGCGCGTGAGCGACTG
>DAOUES010000009.1:0-1525 GCA_034430335.1 Anaerolineae bacterium
GCATGGGGCGGGTAAACAGGAATACGTACAATGCCCCGAAAACCAGCAGCGTCACCCAGGGTGGGATGACCGGCGGATTGCCCATGAACTGGGTCGCTTTGGACAGGTCGAGCCGGTCGCCCAGCATGCCGAAATTGCCAGTCATGGTCGTGTTGCCGTCGATCAGCGCCCAGATCGTGTTCCAGCTTGATTTCCCCGAAAGGGCACGCAGCGAGGCAATCGCGTACTCCGGGCTGATGATCAGAAACGGCAGGTAAGCCAGAACGCCGCAGCCTGCGACAATCGCCGTGAACCTGATCGCATCCCGCCGTTCCCTGAACCGCCAGACGACCGGCACCAGGAAGCCGGGGAACACTTTGGTCAGCGCACCGGCAGCAGTAGCAAAAGCCGACCCGGTTTCTTTATGATCAAGCAGCAGCCACAGGCCAAGCAGCATATAGAACGTGACGAGCGGCTCGTAGTTCCACACCATCTGGACGAGCGGAAAACCGAGCAGCGCGTAGCACCAGGCCAGCCCCATCCCGCGATCGGTTCCGTATATCTTCGTGCCGATCTTTCTGATCAGTACCAGGTTACCGATATCGGCCAGCAGGAAGATCAGGGCCATGACCGTGTAATAGGCGTGCTGGCCCAATCCCAGCCAGGTGATCAGCACCGTGTAGATCGCCAGGTTGGGCCAGACGAACAGCGGCGGGTACTCCATCCACAGGCCGATATAGGGCAGTTTGCCGGTAATCGCGGTCAGCTCGCCGTACTGGTAGAAGATGTCGAGTTCGCCGTAGTAGGCAAGCTGGCCGGTATCATAGGCAACCAGGATAACCAGCCGCAGCCCGATGAACAGGATCAGCAGGAGGCGAAAATCGTGAAAGATCGGGACTTGCTTTTCCCCGGTTGATATTTCACTCGGCAAGCGGCACCTCCCGGACGAAAATACTGGCTTTCGCGTCATCGTAGACGCGATTCCAATCGTCATCCAGCAGCAAGACCTGGGCCAGCGGGCCGGAAGTCTCGATCAGAACGACGTTTGCGCCGGTTTCGTCAAGCCGGTCCTGCCAGCCGGGCTGGGCAAAGACCGTCTTGAGATAATCGCCGAGCAGCTCATCGTTGTAGAGATCGGTGCGGCCATCGACATAGACCGGGTATTCGCGCAGCTCCCAGATCAGATAGCCGCCCCAGTTGTAGCTGTTGAACAGCGGCCCCGGCGGTTGGTGATCGTGCAGATAGTCGACTGCATCGACCGGGAGCAGATCGCGGCGGGCGGTTTCGACCTGTTCGGCGTTGAGGGCATATGCCGACTTGACGACGACGGCACCCGCCGCCAGTAAAACAATGATCCAGTTGACTGCAACGAATATCCCGCGCGGCGGGCGTTTCAAGCGCAGCGTCCAGCCGCGCTCTGATAACCAGCCGGAGAGGTGGAGGGAGAGCACCGGCGCGGCGACAATCGCAAAGGTGGCGATGTTCCGACCGGCGAGCAGGGCGCTGTAAGCCGTTCCGCCGACCAGCACCACGTCCCGCCAGTCGA
>DAOUES010000010.1:0-7582 GCA_034430335.1 Anaerolineae bacterium
CGGCTGCGGGCCTGGGGCGCGATCACCGATTACGGCGGCCTCGTCCGCGCCGACCGCGACTTTACCGGCGACGGTGTCCCCGACGTGCTGATCGTCGCCCTCGACCCGTTCAACACCGAGTTCCCCTATCCCGGCGACCTGTTCATCTTTGGCTGTGAGAACGGCGCGTACCGGCTGCTGCTCCAGGCGGGGCACGCCTCGAAGCGCGGCATACCGCTGATCTACAGCGCCGACGACGTAAACGGCGACGCGCTCAACGACCTCGTCTACGCCGTCCAGGTCTGTGATTCGACTCCCTGCCGCACCCAGCTTGAGATCGTGTCGTGGAACCTGGCCCTGGGAAGCTTCACCAGCCTGCTCGCCGAACCGGTCGGCGGGGCGGGGATCGAACTGGCGATGGAAGACGAAGACGGCGACGGCCTCTACGAACTGGCGATCACCGACCGGGGCGACGGATCGCAGGAAGCCGGCCCGGTGCGGGTCTACACGACCTACCTGCGCTGGAATGGGTCACTCTACGCCACCGCCGAAGTCGTCCCCTGGCCGCTCGAATACCGCATCCACTTCATCCAGGACGGCGACGCCGCCCAGCGGCAGGGCGATCAGGTCACCGCCGTCGAGAATTACGAGCGGGCGCTCGGCGACGATCTGCTCAACTGGACCTACGAAGACGAGAAGATTTGCCTGAGGACCTATGCCCGCTACCGGCTGATGATCGGCTACGCGGTGCAGAACGACAAGGGCCGGGCGCGTGACTATTACGACAAGCTCGACGACCAGTACGAGTTAGAAGGGCGCGGCGAAGGCGAACAGCCCACCCTCGAACCGGGGACGGGCGGCATGCTCCGCACCCCGATCCCACCGCCGACCCTCGCACCGGCCCCACCCGAATACACCGAGCAGCCGGGCGGCGGATTCGCGGAAATGGCCCGGCTGTTCTGGGCGGAATACGACGACAGCGGCGATATTGCGAAGTCGTGCGCGGCGGTGATCGCGTTTGCGGCAGCCGAGCCGAAAGCCTACGAGGTGCTCAACAGCTTCGGGACGGCCAATCCCTCCTACCGCCCCGAAGATTTGTGCCCGTTCCCGAATTAGACTCCTACGATCCCACGTCGATCCCCAGCGCGTCAAGCCGTTCGACCGCCTGCGACAGGAAATACTCCGGCGTGATGTCCCAGACCCGGATTGTATCCGAGAGCGTCACGAGGCGCTGCCCGTCGGCGCTGAACAGCCCGCTGCTGACGCGGTCGTCGTGCGCCGGGAGGCAGTACAACCGGCTGCCGTCGGCGGCATTCCAGACACAGGCCGTGCGGTCGTCGCTGGCGGTGACGATCCGGCTGCCATCCGGCGAGAACCGCGCATCTCGCACCACGTCGGTGTGGCCGGACAGCCGGGCGATCTCGCCCCCGCTTTCCACGTTCCACAGGCGGGCGGTGGTGTCCACCGAACCGGTGAGGATGGTTTTCCCGTCCGGGCTGAAGGCAACCGTGTAAACCGAGTCGGTATGCCCGCGCAGTTCCTGCACGATGGTTGACAGGCCCGCGTCGTCGATGAACACCGGCCCGTCGACCGTGCCATAAGCGACCAGTTTACCATCCGGGCTGATCGCGGTGACGGTCGGGCCGAAGATGGTGCTGGACAGGTCGATTATTTCGCCCGTCTCGACATCCAGTGTTTCGAGTATCGCATCGCTCCTGACCAGCGCCATCCAACCGCCGTCCGGGCTGAAAGTGACGTCGTTGATCCAGCCTCCCTGTAAATTGAAGGCATAGCGCGGGAGATCGTGCCCGGTATCCCAGACACGTAATGCGCCGTCCTCGGCGATGGCGGCAAGGGATCGCCCGTCCGGGCTGAGATCGACCACGTAGGTATCCCCGCCGGTGTCGTTCATCGACCTGATCCTGTCCCCGGAGTCGATGTCCCACAGGGTGAGTTGCGTGCCCCCGGTCGCCAGCAGCGAGCCGTCGGCGCTCAGGCTGGCCCCGGCCACGAACTCGCCCTCGCCCACCGCCAGGCTCTCCCAGGTCGGCTCGGCGTCGATCAGCCTCTCGATATCCCACAGCAGCAGTTCGGCTTCGCCGCCGCCGGTTGCAAAGCGGTCGGGCGTTTCAACGAACGGCACCTCCGCCCAGGCAGAGATCGGCGGCCCGCTGATCGTGGCAGTCTCCATCCCGGTTCCCAGGTTGTACAGGCGGATGTTCAGGTCGGAGCCGATGACCAGCGCATGGTCGTCGTCGGCGAAGCTGGCCCAGAAGACCTGTTCCCCCAGCCGGGCGATAGTATACAGCGAATCGCCGGTCTCGATATCCCACACCTGCGCCGTCCCGTCGTCGCTGGCGGTGATCAGGCGCTGGCCGTCCGGGCTGTAGTCGAACATGGTCACGGCTTCTTTGTGGCCGTCCAGGACCCGCTCGAGTTCGCCTGTTTCGGCGTTCCACAGATAAACCGGGTTCTGGTTGTTCAGCCGCCGCGTGGTGAGCATGGTCTTACCGTCCGGGCTGTAAGTAGACCGCATGTAGAAAGGCGCGCCGGTGATGTCGGCGATCTTGTCGCCGGTGGCGGCGTCCAGCAGCAGGGTCAGGTCGTCGTCATTGCTGACGAACACCTGGTGCTCGTCGGGGCTGAACCCGCACTGCGATACCCTGAACGTGGCATCGCTTTCTCGTTTGAACTGGATTTGCCCGGTTTCGAGGTTCCATACACGCAGGCTGTTGTCGTCGGTGGTGGTCATGGCGATCAACTGCCCGGTCGAGTTGAGGTCGACCCATTGAATGTAGCCGGATATCCCGCCCAGCGAATGGACTACTGACCCGTCGGCGGCTTCATGGAGCGAGAAAGTATAGATATCGCTGTTTTCGTCGAATGCGGCAGTCACAAAGCGGCTCCGGCTGCTGCTGATGAGCATCGGGCTGCTGAATCCTTCAATATTTGCAATTTCCTCGCCCGTTGCGATGTCCCAGAGTTTGGTGACGAGATCGTCGTCCACGCTGACGATGCGCGTGCCACCGGCCAGCGTGTCGACCCATGAGATGCTGGTCATGTGCCCTTCCAGGATCAGCGGCTCGCCGCCGGATGCTTCCATGTCCCACACCAGCACTTCACCGCTTTCGCTCCCGGCGATCATCCGCTGCCCGTCCGGGCTGAAAGTCGGCGTGAGGATTTGCCGGTAGCCGGTATTCAGTACCGCCGTAGGGAACGGCACGCCCAGCGCTTGCGCCAGGGCGCTTTCGGCTTCATCGGTTGGCGCAAGCCGGAAAGCCTGGACTGCCAGTTCGGTCGCGCGGACGTAGTTATGATCGGTGAGCAAACCCTGTGATATCCGGGCATATTCGCGTGACTGGGCCAGCGAAAGCGCGCCCAGCGCGTCTTCGGCTTCGCCGCGAGACTGCTCGGCATCGTCGCGCGCCGATTCGGCCTCGACGCGGGCATCGTTGGCGTCCGCCTCGGACGCTTCGGCTGCCGCCTGTGAATCTTCGGCCACTGCCTGGGCCGTCTGCGCGATGTGAAGCTGCTCCTCGACCCGCGCCTCGCCCTGCGCCCGGTTGATCGCTATCCCCAGCGAGCCGGTCACCAGCGCCAGAACGCCAATCGCAATCGAGGCGATCAGGACGACCAGCCGCCGCCGCTCGCGCCGGGCGCTGCTCGCCAGCAGGCTTTCCGACTGCTCGTCGAGGGCCAGCTCGTCGCGGTGCGGGGAAATGATCGCCAGCTCGCCCTTGCTGAGGAGCAGCCCGTCGCGGGTGTAATAGGGGAGCTTCTTGGCGAGAAGCTCCTGGGCAGCTTTGCGGGCCTGCACCTCCGGGTCGAGTTCGATCTCGTCGAGCAGGTAGTCGTGGGCCAGTTCGTAAGCCACCCTGACCTCGTTCGTCTCCTCGATCTCGATCTCCTCGACGGACAGCAGGCGGCTGTCGACCAGGATGCCAAGCACCTCCTCCAGCGTCGCCTGCTCGATTCCGAGCACCTGTAGTTCAGCCGACAGGTCGTCTTTCGAACAGCGCGCGCGCCGCCGGTCGGAGGTCATCAGCGCTTCGAGCAGGCGGCGGGCCGCGTAGCGCTGTTCCGGTGGGACGTTGCGCGTCAGCACCCGGTCGAGGTGGCTGCGCAGGATGCCGCTCGTCTGGCCCAGGGCGTCGTACTGCGCCTGGGTGATCTGCGTCTGCCCGTCGCCAAGCCCGTCGAACAGCGTCGAGCAGACCAGTTGAAGCTGCGGCGGGGCGATATCATGCTCGCCCAGGTCGGCGACCAGCGTGTCGACCAGCCCCGGCTCGTATTCGACCCCAAACCGGCGGGCCGGTTCGGCGATGATCTCGCTGGCTTCCTCGCGGTTGAGCGCCCGCAGCAGAAATTCGTTGGCATAGGGATCGCGCACGTCGGGGCGGAATACGCCCAACTGCCCGAACCACTCGTTGCGCAGGGCGAATATCCAGCACACCGGCAGCGTGTTGTCGTCCAGGCAGGGAGATAACTCGCTGATGAAGTCGGCGCGCATCTGCTTGTTTTGAACCGTGAAAACTTCCTCGAACTGGTCGAGGATGGCGACCAGGCGCTTCCCGCCCAGCAGGTCGGTGACCCGGCAGAAGAAGTCGCGCAGCGAGGCGACCGCCAGGTACGGCGACTGTTCCATCTGGGGCAGCAGCACCCGCTTGATCGCGTACTGGGCCGGGAGCTGGTAGGGACGGACATAGAGCGGCACGTCGCCCGATGCCAGCAGGCGAGGCATGATCCCGGCTTTGAGCAGGCTGGTTTTCCCTGCGCCGCTGTCGGCATGGAGGACGGTCAGCGGACCGCGCTCCAGCCGTTCGAGCAGGTCGTCGATGGCTTTCGAGCGCCCGTAGAACAGCGCCGCGTCGTCGAAATCATAGGAGAGCAGCGACTTGTACGGGCTGCCCGATATTGGCCCCTCGGCGCTTTTCTCGGCCATCTGCTCGAGCCGCCCGATGTAGCCGGTAACTGCGTCGGCCAGCCGCTGGCGCTCGGCCCGCTCGGACTGCTCGGCGATCTCCACGCCGGTCAGCGCCCGCTCGACGTTGTTATAGATCACCTGTGCGCCCGCGCCGATGGCGGCCACGCTCCCGGCAATATCCCCGACGGTGATCCTGTCACCGCCAACCTGATCGCCGGTGGGCTGGGGTTGGTCTGTCCCGGTCATGATACGCTCCATCCATATGTGAGGGAAAAACACCTGTTTCTATTGTATTCATCCTGGCCGCGAGGCCAAGTTGGGACAATGGCCGGTGAGCCATGCGGTGAATCTCCCTAAATCGCCTATAATGGGGATGGGAGAACCGGCCAAAAAAGGAGGTCTGAGTCATGGCAGTTACCTACTTCGCCTACGGCAGCAACCTGCTCTCGCGCGTGTTCGACGAGGTCTGCCCCGGCAGCCGACCGGTCGGCCCGGCGATGCTGCGCGGCTACCGGCTGGCCTTCACCCGCCGCTCGACCGTCTGGCAGTCGGGGGTCGCCGATATCGTCGCCGCGCCGGGGATGTTCACCTGGGGAATGGTCTACATCATCGACGAGGACGGGCTGGCAGCGCTCGATAAAAAAGAGGGCTGTGGATCGGCCTATGACCGGATCGAGGTGGATGTTCAACTCGAAGATCGTTCGACGGTGAAGGCGATCACCTATACGGTGATCGACAAGGCCGCGCAGGAAATCCCGCCCTCGGACGCCTATTTCGGGACGCTGCTCGAAGGGGCACAGGAACGCGGCCTGCCGGAAACCTACATCCACTTTTTGAACACGCTGCGGGCCGACGAACTGCGCTGGGCGGGCGAGGGTTTGCTCGTCATGCCGACCGGGACACGCTTCGAGGCGCAGGGGATGAACCTGGTCAAAGTCTCGCCGCGAACGGCCAGCCGGGAAAAGCTGGGCCGGATGGCGGTGGTGGTCTACGACGGCAGACCGGCACTTTCAAAGGTCGTCACGCTCGGCGATCTCGACGACTCGACCTGCCAGCTTGACCAGTCGATAAGGCAGGCGCTTGGATTTCCCGGCAAGCGCTGTCACGGGTCGTTCGTCACGATCCGCCCGGTCAAAGGGCGGCCCCACCTTTTCCCGCTGATCCGTCCCCGGTCGCTGATTCTCCCTGTGACCTATGCGTCCTGGGCCGACAGCGAGAAGAATATCTGTGTGCTGCATCCCAACAATATCGCCCTGCTGGGGCTGGAAGAAGGCGAGTATGTCAAGATGCTGGGGGCGGCGCTCCAAGACGATGGGCGCTACGTGATCCGGCAGCACTCGCGGCGGGTTTTCAGCGGCACCGCCGACCAGATTTACACCGGCGAAGGATTGGGCCGGGCCGCCTACCCGCAGATCGACCGGCTGTATATGGACGCCGACGGCAGGCAGGAGATCGAGGCATCGGTTGGCACCCCGGTGATCATCCGCCCGGACGTGTGGCGGCTGTTCGCCAGCCGCAGCCTGTTCTACGGGATCGCGCTCTTCCTCAGCCTCGACGCGCTCCTCACGCTGACCAACGAAATGGACAGCTTCTTCGGCGGCTCGCTGATCGCCCGCCTCGGCTTTTCGCTGGCGGTCGGTGTCGTCGTGACGATTGTGTTTTCGCTGTTCGATATTCGTGGGCGGGTGAAGTATTGATATTAAAACGCGAGCGGCAGCGAGCGAAGTAAATCAGCGTAATTCGCGCAATGTTCTATATTGCCAATTCGCGGACTGAATCCTTGCCATCCACAGCATCAACCGATTCAAGTCCCAACACCAATATGCACCTATCTACATATATCTGTGGTATCTGTGTAATCTGTGGATCGAATGCCCCGTACACTAATTACACCTGCTCCAAGCCTTAACGCGCCGATCTGGATTTACAGCAATAAATTAGCGCAATTCGCGCAATTCGCGGACTGAATTCCTAACGCGCCGAGTAGACCCGCAGTGCTTCACGCGCCTGGGGCGCATTGATACGGGTCAGTGCCTCAAGCGCGGCATGCTTGACCGAGATATCTTCGTCGTGGAGGGAAGCGGAGATCAGCGAGACGACCATGTCGAAAGCGTCGTCGGTGAGATCGAGGCGGTTGGCCTGCGCCCCCAGCGCCTCGACCGCCGCCGCGCGCACCACCTCGTCGGGATCGTCGAGGGTCTCGGCCAGCGGTTCGATGGCGACCGGTGCGTCGAGCTGGCCCAGCGCCCAGGCCGCCGACGTTCGCACCGCCGACGAGGAATCGATCAGCGCGTAGATCAGCCGCTTTGTCGCCCGGCGGTCGCCGAGCGCGCCCAACGCCCAGGCCGATTCGCGCCGCGCCCACCACTCTTTCGCCACCAGCCCGTGATTGAGCAGCGACCCCAGCACGAGATCGGGCGGGGATGCGGCGAGGATCGAGGCGACGGTCTTTCGACCGCTCAGGGGCAGCCCGCGCAGCGCATCGACCAGCGCCTGGAATGCGATTTTGGTGCGTCTATCAGAGGGATCGAGCCGCTTGCAGACCTTCGCCAGCGCGTCCCCGGCATCGACCCGAACCGCCGCGTGATCGTCGGCCAATGCCTCGACCAGCGGGACAATCGACTCATAGCTGCCGATGACGGCAAGGGCAGCAATCGCGTTCTGGCGCTGCCCCGGCGA
>DAOUES010000011.1:0-3002 GCA_034430335.1 Anaerolineae bacterium
CGAATTACCACAAAGCATACTCTAATCGCTTGTGCTATACTGTTGACGAGCCTGTTTACCGCGCCGGGTATTACCCAATCCGTGAGCTTCCCCCGGCGCTTCGAGGATCGTAAACATGAGCAATAACCCGGACGAAAACCCGACGCCAGCCGCCGAACCAGCCGCCGAATCGACCCCGGTCGAGACGGCTGAAGAAAAGCCGCTTTTCACCTTTGAGCCGGTCGATAAGCCGGATGATCCCGCCACTCCCTACCTTGCCCCTGATCTGCCGCCCTACTTCATCCCGCGCCGCGAGCTGGCCGAACTCAAGAAGCTGCTCCTGAGCCGACCCACCTCATCGCTTGCCCCGCTGACGCTGTTCGGCCCCGGCGGTTCTGGCAAGACCTCGCTCGCCATCGCCCTCGCTCACGACGCCGAGATGCTCAAAACCTTCCCCGACGGCGTCCTCTGGTATTCGCTGGGCGATAACGGCGACGTGCAGCACGCCCAATCCGTCTGGGGGCAGGCGCTCGGCTTCGAACTCGACAACCTGCCCGACACCGCCAGCCGCGCCGTCCGCCTGCGTACCCGCCTGCGTGACGCCCACGCCCTGCTGATCATCGACGACGTGACCGATGTCGAGCAGGTCAAGGCGTTGAACGTCGGCGGGCCGGGCTGCGCCCGCCTGATCACCACCGACCGGGGCGACGAGATCACCTTTGCCTTCAAGACCCGCCGCTTCGAACTCGACCAGGTCAGCGAAGACGAGGCGCTCGACCTGCTCATCAAGTGGGCGGGCATGCTCCCCGATATCTACCTGCCGACCGTCAAGGAGATCGTCAAGCGGCTGGCCTACTCCCCGCTGACCCTCGCGCTGGTCGGCGCGCAGGCCCGCCAGGGGATCACCTGGCTGCGGCTGCTCGAAATTCTACGCGATGACCAGGGGCCAATCGCCACCCTCGACCCGGACTTACCCGAAACGCGCCAGAATGCGCTGGGGCTGGTGATCAACTTGGTCCTGTCGCGCTTTGGCAGCGCCGGGCTTCAGCGGGCGATTGAGTTAGGCGCATTCGCCGCCGGGACGGGATCGTCGTTCTCGGTTGGCGCCGCCGCCGCCTGCTGGAAGATGGAAGAAGACGACGCCCGCAGCACGCTCGATACGCTGGTCGGCGCGGCGATCATCCAGCGCCTGCCCAACGATTTGTTCGCCCTGCATCGATCCCTGCGCGATCACCTGCGCCGCAGCGCCCGCCCCGGCGTCATCGAAACCGCCGAGGAGCGTATCCGCAATTACTACATCACCCAGATCGAGCAGGCGTCGGCCCCGACCCGCGAGATCGACAGCCAGATCGGGCAGGTGATGGCCGCCTACAACCAGATCACCGCCGTCGACCGGTCACGCAGCGATCTCTTCGCCGACGCGCTGATGAGCTACTTCGAGAAGCGCGGGCTGTGGAGCAACTTCGTCGGCCTGGCTCGCCAGATTTGCGAGTCGGCCCGCATCGGCGGCGACGTGATCCGCGAATACAGCACGTGCAGCGATCTCGGCTATGCCTATACCATCCTCGGCCAGTACGAGGAGGCGCACGGGTGCTTCGAACGCTCGCTGGCCGTCAGCCGCGACCTGGGCGACACCTCCGGCGAGGCGTCGGCGCTGAACAACCTGGGCGCGATCCTGGAGCGCGAAGGAGCCTATCTGGAGGCGCTCAACCGCTACCAGGAAAGTCTCAATCTCCAGGAAGACCTGGGAATGCCCGAAAATACCGCCGAAGCGTTGAACAACGTCGCCGGGGTGCTCTACCGGATCGAGCAGTGGGACGACGCCCTGAAGACATTCCAGCGCTCGCTCGACATGTACACCGTGCTCAACGACCGGAACGGGCAGGCCCAGACCTGGCTGAACATCGGCGCGGTCTACGAACGCCTCGGCCACGACGACGAGGCGGAATCGGCCTACCAGCGCTCGCTGGCGATTTACACCAACCAGGGCCACGAGGTCGGGCAGTCACAGGCGCTCAACAACCTGGGGATCATCTACTTCAACCAGAACGAACCCGACCGGGCGCTGTCGCATTTCAAGCGCTCCCTCGCGCTGAAAGAGAAGCTCGGCGACCGCCAGGGCGAGGCGTCGACGCTCAACAACATCGCCCTGCTTTACGAGCGCACTGGCTCGATTGCGCTGGCGCTCGAACACTTCGAGCAGTCGTTCCAGATTCTCGACGTGCTGGACGATCCGCGTGCGGACGTGGTGCGCGGGAACATCGAGCGGTTGAGGGAGGGGATGGAGTAGGAAATACGGGCACCCCCTTCGACGAACCTACGGTTCGCCACTTCCCCGCCCCCTTCGGCGCTACGCGCCACTTCCCCCTTTCAGGGGGCAGTTTGGGGCAGGTGGGGATCGAATTGTAAGATTCGATTCAAATAACCACGCGCCCCACTCGCCCCCTTGGGGGAGATGGGCGACGAAGTCGGCCAGAGGGGGTGCCCGGTCTCATTTTTACTCTCACCACTGCAATAAAACGCAAAAGGAAATCCGGTGTACAGTCGCCACCGTTCCAGTCCCATCACAAAAGCACGCGCCCGCGAACTGCGCAAGGCACAAACCCCTGTGGAGCGTCGATTGTGGTGGCGATTGCGAAAACTCCAGCTTGATGGATTACACTTCCGGCGGCAGTACCCCATCGGGCGATTTATTGTCGATTTTTACTGCGACCGGCACCGGCTGATTATCGAACTGGACGGGCCATCTCATGACGAGCAGGTCGAGTACGACAAGGAACGCACCGCATGGCTGAAAGCACACGGATACCGGATCATTCGCTTTACCAATAAGCAGGTGCGAAACAACCTTGAAGGCGTCCTTGAAGCGATCTCGATGTGTGCTGCCTCACTGACAAAAGAACCTGATAAATAGCCGGGCCGAACACGCCCTCTGCTACGGGGGCGATCAGGAAGCGCTCGGTTTTGTGCGTGACGGAGCACCCCCTCTGACGAACCTGCGGTTCGCCATCTCCCCCAGGGGG
>DAOUES010000012.1:0-2517 GCA_034430335.1 Anaerolineae bacterium
CGCCGGGAACGTTCTTTTCATCGTGATATTACGCTGGATGCTGGCTCCGTAGGCAGGGAACTCCCTTCTCCCGGCGCAGGTTTGTGCCTGGCCGCGTCCAAACTACCCGTTTGGGTGGGTAGCCATGCCTCGATTTCTCTGGTAATATTCAACCAACCTGATTGAAAGAAAGATTGTTCTCTGTAGTATTGACATTTTAATAGACCACCGTCGAATTTCACGAACATTTCTAATCATTGGACGAGAATGCCCGCAAAACCGAACAACCCCCTGCTGCCGCACACTCGCATGGCAGCGCCGATAGAGTCAGAACCGGCTATACGGTTTCAGTGCTCTATGTTCTGTAGAACGGTCCGGTTTTAGATATCTATGATCCTCTTTGAAAAATTTACAGCCGCACCGAGATACCGTATACTATTTCTACAACAAAAATTTATCACGCTTGTTAACCTGCCGAATAAATTCCCACTCAGCCCTGGTGACAGAGCCTTTCAGTGGTTTCACTATCGACCATCTGGCGGCGGGTAGCGTTCCATTACATCCTAGAATCTTATATAGAAAGGCGACCTGTATCCATGTCCGATCCGCCTCTGATGAAAGTAAACAACCTTACGACTCGCTTTTTCACCGACGACGGCATCGTCTACGCCGTCAACGGCGTTTCCTATGACCTCTACGAAAGCCAGACGCTTGGCATCGTCGGCGAGAGCGGCTGCGGAAAAAGTGTCCACGCCCTCTCGATCATGCGCCTGATCCCCAGCCCTCCCGGTGAAATCGTCGACGGCGAAGTCAACTTTGACGGGCGCAACCTGCTGGCTTTATCGGAAAACGAAATGCGTCAGGTCAGGGGCGGCGACATCGCCATGATCTTCCAGGACCCGATGACCTCGCTCAACCCGGTCTTTACCATCGGCGATCAGATCGCCGAGGCGCTGCTCGAGCATACCGACCTGAGCAAGAAAGCGGCGATGGAGCGGGTCGCCGAACTGCTCGACCTGGTCGGCATCCCCGACGCCCGGCAGCGCCTGGGGGCCTATCCACACGAGTTTTCCGGCGGGATGCGCCAGCGGGCGATGATCGCGATGGGCCTTTCCTGCAATCCCAAAGTCCTGATCGCCGACGAGCCAACCACTGCCCTCGATGTCACCATCCAGGCGCAGATCATCGACCTGGTGCGCGGGCTGCGTGAAAAGATCGGCATGTCGATCCTCTGGATCACCCACGACCTGGGCGTCATCGCCGGGCTTGCCGAGCGCGTCAACGTGATGTACGCCGGGTTCATCGTCGAAAAGGCGGATGTCGAAGACCTCTACGCTGACCCGCGCCATCCTTACACGCTGGGGCTGTTGAAGTCGCTCCCGCGTATCGACAAGGGCCGCGTCGCCGGTGAGCGTCTCACGCCTATCGGCGGTATTCCGCCCGACCTGGTTGGCCTGCCGAAGGGATGCCCGTTCGAGCCGCGCTGCCCGTATGCGATCAGCCGCTGCCGTTTCGAGAATCCCACGCTGAAAGAAATCGAGTCCGGCCACAAAATTGCCTGCTGGGTCGACGTTCGTGAGGCCGTTCCCCAGGAGGTGGCCGTATGAGCGAGTCATCGACCAACGGCCAGGTCATTTTACGGGTCGAGCACCTCAAGAAGTATTTCCCGATCGTCAAGGGCGTCTTCAAGCAAACCGTCGGCCATGTGCGGGCGGTCGACGACGTTACGCTGGAGATCAAACAGGGCGAGACGCTCGGACTGGTCGGCGAGAGCGGCTGCGGCAAATCGACGCTTGGCCGGACGATCCTGCGGCTCTACAAGCCCACCGAGGGCCGCGTCTTCTTCGAAGGTGTCGATCTTTCCGGCCTGTCCAACCGCGAACTGCGCCACTATCGTAAGCAGATGCAGATCATTTTCCAGGACCCCTTCTCGTCGCTCAACCCGCGTATGACCGTCGGCGCGATGATCGCCGAGCCGCTGCAAATTCACGGCGTCGGCGACGGCGAGTCGCGGCGGAAAAGGGTCGCCGAACTGCTGGAGCGCGTCGGTCTCGGCCCGATATGCGCCGGGCGCTTCGCCCACGAGTTTTCGGGCGGGCAGCGCCAGCGGATCGGCATCGCCCGCGCCCTGGCCCTGAACCCGTCCTTCATCATCGCCGACGAACCGATCACTTCCCTCGACGTTTCGATCCAGGCCCAGGTCGTCAACCTGATGGAAGACCTCCAGGACGAGCTTGGCCTGACCTACCTGTTCATCACCCACGACCTGAGCATGGTGCGCCACATCTGTGACCGTGTCGCGGTGATGTATCTGGGCAAGATCGTCGAGCTGGCCGATGTCGGCGAGCTGTACAATCACCCGCAGCACCCTTATACCAAAGCGCTGCTGTCGGCCATCACGGTGCCCGATCCAAAAGCCGAGGCAACCCGCCAGCGCACCATTCTCGAAGGCGATGTCCCGAACCCGGCCAACCCGCCTAAGGGCTGCAATTTCAACACCCGCTGCCCGGTGGCGGTGGAGCGCTGCTTCCGTGATGA
>DAOUES010000013.1:0-20404 GCA_034430335.1 Anaerolineae bacterium
CCTTCGCAGACTTCTCTCAGGCGGCGGCGCAGCAGGGCATGAACCTCTTGATCAAATGCGCGGATGGTGCCCTTCAATTCGACGGTCGGAGGAATCACGTTGAAAGCATCACCGCCGTTCACCCGGCCAACCGTGATCACCCCGGCTTCGAGCGGGCTGACGTTGCGGCTGACAATGCTTTGCAGCGCAGTGATGATCTGCGCAGCGGCGACGATTGGATCGCGGGTCTGGTGAGGGGCTGCGCCGTGCCCACCCCGCCCGCTGATCACACAGCGCCAATCGTCGGCAGCCGCCATGCAGGAGCCGGGCGTCACGGCAGCCGTCCCTACCCGGAGGTCGTTCCACAGGTGCAGGCCCAGGCTCACGTCGGGGCGCGGATCGCGTAGTACCCCGTCGTTGATCATCGCCTCGGCCCCCTTGCCGGTTTCTTCGGCGGGCTGGAAGATAAACTTGACCCTCCCCCACAAGGATTCCCTGTGTTCGTTCAGCAGGCGGGCGGCGGCCAGCGCGATGCTGGTGTGCCCGTCGTGGCCGCAGGCATGCATTTTGCCGGGTCTGGTCGACACGTAATCGACATGGTTTTCTTCGTCGATGGGCAGCGCGTCCATATCGGCGCGTACCAGCACCGTCGGGCCGGGCTGATCGCCCTCCAACAGGCCGACGACCCCCGTTCTTCCAACCGCCGATTCGACTTTCAGGCCGAGGCTTGAAAGCGTTTGGACGACAATCCCTGCCGTTCGGGTCTCCTCGAAGGCAAGTTCTGGAAACCGGTGTAGATCGCGGCGCATCTTCACCATTTCCGGTTTGAGCGCTTTCGCCTGCTCGTAGAAGTGATCGGTCATGGCGTTGTCAATCAGCCTTGCTGCCTGTCCTGAGGATTCTTCGAGCGAGAACGCCTGCCTCTTCGCTTGGAACGCTTCTTGCCTGGTTGGGGTTTGTCACCTTTTGGCGCAGGGGCATCTTTCAACTGTCTTGGCTCCTCCACCGCAGCGGTTGATTCGGCTGCATCCTGCCGTTCGGTCGAACGGGCTGCCGCGCGCATCCTGGCCGCCTGTTCTTCGTCAACCGGTTGGATTTCTTCCTTTTCGACTTCGTAGCGGGTGTCTTCGACGACGACCGTAACCACACCCTTCAGTGGGTTGAGGTCGATCACCCTGCCAACGCCGTGCGGTGTGCTGACCCATTTGTTGGTGCGCGGCATACCCCTTTTCGCTTCGACGTATAGATCGTATTCATAGTTCAGGCAGCAGCGAAGCCTGCCACACATTCCGGTGATCTCGGAGGGGTTCAGGGAGATTCCCTGGCCTTTCGCCATCTTGATCGAGATCGGGCAGAACTCGGTGAGATAGGAGGCGCAGCAGCGCTGTGAACCGCAGGCACCGTATTCGCCAAGCAGCTTGGCCGCGTCTCGCGTGCCTATTCGACGCATCTCGATGCGAGCGCGGAATTTCTGAGCGAGACGCTTCCGCAGGCGGGTGGTGCTGACCGTCTCCTCCGAGGTATAGAGGAAAGAAAGCAGGCTCCCGTCGTAGTTATAGCTGGCTTTTACGAACTTGACGCCTTCGAGGTCGCCTTCGTTTTCTGCCAGTTCTTTGCAAATTGCAAGGGCTTCTTCTTCCTGGGCTTCATACTGCTTCTTCATCAGCAGATCGCGCGGGTTGGCCTGGCGCATGATGGGTTTTAGCGACTTCAGGTCGGTTTTGTCAGGGGGGACAAACCCCATGATCTCACCTAACTGGCGTCCTCGTGACGTTTCTACGAGTACACGGTCGCCGATTTTCACGCCGGGATATGCTGATGAATCGAAGTAGTAGAGTTTGCCGACGGGGAAAAACCGTACCCCGATAATCAGCGGTGATGGTGATTCGGCCATCAACTATTTGCTCCATTTAACCGTATCGCGCATGTCGCGCGGAAATTTTTCGTTGCAACTTGAAAACCGGTAGGGCATTTCGGCCCATCTACCGGCTCTCGTTGCTTCGCTACTAGTTTAGAAGACGGCGCACCAATCCGCAAACACACACGGCGGCGAAGCGCCGAATCTAACCGATGGTCGAGATCGGAATGGTGCCGTCGTCCTGCGCTGCGGCAAGGTCGGCGACCCGTTCGGCAATGCCGACCAATGCCTGCGCTGCGGGCGAATTGGGATCGCTGAACACGATTGGCGTTCCCGTGTCGCCGCCGACCCGCACCTTTGGGTCGAGGGGCACCCTGCCGAGGAAAGGCACGCCCCGTAGTTTAGCCAGTTCTTCGCCCCCACCCTCGCCGAAGAAATCGCCGCTCATGTTCTCGATCACGCCCAGGATCGGCACGTTGACCTGTTCGAACATGGTCAGGCCGCGCAGCGCATCGCCGACCGCCATCATCTGCGGCTGGGTGACGATCAACGCGCCGGTCAGCGGCACCGACTGGGCGAGCGTCAACTGCGCGTCGCCTGTGCCAGGCGGGAGATCGATGATCAGGTAATCCAGATGACCCCAGTCAACATCGGTGAATAACTGGCGAATGGCCTGGTGGATCATCGGGCCGCGCCAGATGATCGCCTGGGATGGGTCGACCAGAAAACCCATACTGATCACCTTGACGCCAAAGGCTTCGAGCGGCTGGAGGCCGCCCGGCCCCATCTCCGGCCTTTGCCCTTCCAGCCCCATGATCAGGGGGAGGTTCGGCCCGGTGATGTCGGCGTCCATCAGCCCGACGCTCGCTCCCTTTTTCTGGAGCGCTACGGCTATGTTCGAGGCGATGGTGCTTTTCCCGACGCCGCCCTTACCGCTGGTGACGGCAATCAGGTGATCTGCGTCGGGTTGAATAGACTGGGGTTTGCCACCCCGTGCTTGAGACATGGTGTACTCTTCCTTCAGCTAAAGGGAGTGCCGGGTACCGGCCTCTCCCGAGATTGGTAAAAAGTGCCGCTGCATATGCTCATACAAATGCCGGTTACTGGTGATCGGCTGGTAGACGTTCGCTGAGGGGAACTTCGCCGGTTTCCTGCCAGTGTTCGATATCGAGCATGGCCTGCTCGAACTCGGCAACCAGGTACTGATCGCTGCCCTTGAAACGGGTGATCGTCTGCTGGGCGCAGAGCGTGCAGCCGCGCATCGCCCGGTAGCTGTCGGCGTGGCAGGTCAGGCAGCCGTCGAGCCGGATCATCATCAGCATGAATGCCTGCTGCTCGCGGCTTTCTGGCGGGAGGTTCAACACCTGGTCGATCAACTGCTGCCAGACCTGTCCACGTAAATTTCGCAGTGAGGGGATGACGCGGGCCGGGAATAGAATTTCCGCGTCACTTTGATACATCATAGTTCCAATACCTTACCCAATCATAGTTTTTTATCGAACGATATCAAGCCCCTGCTGCTTACCCTTCGCGCGTGCAGCTTTGGCTGCCTCTTTTGCTTCTCGTTCAAGGCGTTCTGCCTCGGCGCGGGTGGGAGCTATTCTTTGCCAGTAGCTCAAAGGTTTGGCGAGTTTATCATAATCATACAGGTGCGCGGTCGTGCGGTCGTAACTGGCGATCTCGTAATCGTGATCCATCTTGATCGCGTCGAACGGGCAGTACTCAGCACAGTATCCGCAGTTCATACAGATGTCGATGTCGATTGTAAACGCCTCCGGCTTCGGAACCGGGCGACCGGTTTCCGGGTCGCTGCCGCGCACAATCCAGATGCACTGCGGTGGGCAGACTTTAGCGCAAATCCCGCAGCTTGTACACCAGGGTTCGCCGGGGGCATCGGGATGATCATCGTCATTGACCACCAGGAAAGGAATATACCGGAAACGCTCAGGAACGGCGATCTTTTCCTCAGGATATTCGACGGTAAAGAGGCCCTTCGCCTGTGGACTCTGGCGCATACTGAAAACCTCATCGGCACCATAGTGCCTGAAACCGGCCTTAATATCTTCCACGTAGGTTTCGACAAAATGCCGGAGCGTTATGCCGAGTCCTCTCAGTATTCCCAGTCCATACATACCGGTGTTCCTTCACTGCCTTAGCGGTCGACTTCCCCCAGTACAATGTCGATGCTGCCCAGAACGACGACGATATCGGCAACCGTGTGCCCGATGCACATCTCCTCCAGCGCCGACAGGTTGATGAAACTTGGCGCACGCACATGGTAGCGGTACGGGTTGGCCGAACCATCCGAGACGAGATAAAAGCCCAGTTCGCCCTTTGGGTTCTCGGCGTGGCCGTAGTGTTCGCCTTCCGGCACCCGGATGTTGTAGGCGCGCTTTCCGGGCCAGAACTCCTCGCCCTCGGTCGCATGCAGGCGCGGGATCACCTGTTCGAGAATACGCAGGCTCTCGCGGATTTCGTCGAGACGGATCAGGTAGCGGTCGTAGGCGTCGCCGTTTTCGCGGGTGACGACCTTGAAATCAAGCTCATTGTAGATGCTGTACGGGTCCATGCGCCGCAGATCGTAGGGCACACCGCTGGCGCGTAAGACCGGGCCGGTGATACTGTGGGCGATGGCCCGTTCTGGTGGCAGAACCCCCACGCCCTTCAACCGCGTGACCAGCACCTCGTTTTCCGAGAGCAGCCGGTCGATCTCGTCGGTGGCGCGCGGCAGCCGCTCGTAGACTAAATCCTCGATGAATGCCATCGTATCCAGCACCCGGTCACGATCTCCGGGCCGGATCGCCGGGCCGCCGATGTGGGGCGGCAGGTCATAGGCGCAGCCGCCGAAACGCATATAGTTGCACATCATCCGGGAACCCGATGACGCCTCGAACAGGTCGAGGATCAGCTCGCGTTCTTTCAGCGCATAGAGCACGGGCGTGAAAAACGCGCCGAGGTCGTTGAGCAGGAAGCCAATCGCCGCGTAGTGATTCTGTGTGCGGGACAATTCGGCCATCAGCACGCGGATCAGTTCGGCCCGCTCGGAGACTTCCTGGCCGAGCATCTTCTCGACGGTGATTGCATAGGCCAGGTTGTTCGACATGCTGTTGAAGTAGTCGAGGCGATCCGTGTAGGGCATGTTCTGCAAATAGGTGTTGCGCTCGCCGATCTTCTCGTGGTTGCGATGTAGGTAGCCGAAAACCGGCTTGAGCCGGGTGATCGTTTCCCCATTCAGCGTGACGACCATCCGGAAAACGCCGTGCGTGCTGGGGTGCTGCGGACCGAGATTGACGACCAGTTCGCCGGTTTTGATCCGGTGGATGCCCGGTTCTTTAGCCAGCGGGGTATCGAGCCTTTCATACAGCGCCTCTTCCCCTTCTGGTTCCCACTCATCCAGTGAGAATCCGCCCGGATACTGGACGTTCATCCCGTAGGGCGCACGATCTTCGGCGCGACCGGCGTGGCCGTCAGGCCAGCGGCTGCCAAAGGGTTTCTGTTCTTCTTCGTAATAGGGTTCCCGCCAGTCTTTTCGAAGCGGGTAGCCGTCGAAGCCTTCCCACATGAAAATGCGGCGGAGATCGGGGTGTCCATCGAAGCGAATGCCCATCAGGTCCCAGGCTTCGCGCTCCTGGAAATCGGCCCCCGGCCAGACCGTCACCAGCGATGGCAGCGACGCCTCGCTGCGCGGGGTTTGTGCCTTGAAGACCATCGGTGGGCTGACGCGGTGCGTGCTGGATACGTGATAGACCATCTCGAAAAAATCATCTTCGAGATAATCGACGTAGCTGGCACCGGCCAGCATGTTGAAGCCCAGATCGTCACGCAGCGATTGGGCGACTTCGACCAGCCGGTCGGAATCGACGATCAGGCCCGAATACCCTTCCCGCTCGTCCAGCCGGACGGCATCGGAGAATTTCTCCTGTAGAAACCGGGTGGGGTCGCTCAGGACAGACCTGGATACCGGTTCGGGCAATGTCTCGGTCATGCTGTGTGTCCTATCTGTCTGGCCGCTGATGACTATTCAACTTCGACCGGGGCCGAGGCTGCCGCGTTTGCCTGGATCAGCGATGCCTGGCGTGGATCGATCAGGTCGGGGCCAAGCAGCGGGATCGGGATCGGTTCACTCTCGCCGCGTCGATACCAGGGTACGGTGCTGATGTTCTGTCCCTCGATTTTTTTGTGGAGCGTTATGAAACCATGCAGCAGTGCCTGCGGCGTGGGCGGGCAGCCCGGCACGTAGACATCGACCGGGACGAACTTGTCGATTCCGTCGACCACGTTGTACCCTTCTTTGAACGGTCCTCCCCCGGAAGCGCAGGCTCCCATCGCCATCACGTAGCGAGGTTCGGCCATCTGGTTGTACAGGCGAACGATCTGGGGGAGCATTTTCTTGGTCACCGTGCCGGAGACGATCATCAGGTCGCACTGGCGCGGGCTGGGCCGCATGACCTCCATCCCGAAGCGGGCCGGATCGTAGCGCGAGGCCGCCGTTGCGATCATTTCGATGGCGCAGCAGGCCAGCCCGAATAACATCGGCCAGACCGAGCGGGCACGGCTCCAATTATAGATTCGATCCAGTGTCGTTATCGCAATGTTGGAGCGTAAGTCTTCAGGAATCTGGTAAGCCGGGCTGTTAAGATCGTCGGTGCCATTCGGTATCAGGGTCATTGCACAGGACTCCTCGGCGGGGAAAACTGTCCGACAAACGAACGGAGGATCAGCACAATGTTAATGTTACCACTGCGCTGCCTCTATAATCAAGATAGATGCATTGTAACAGCAGTTGCAGGATGAATATAGCCATTCCAGACTTTTATCGTCAACGAGGTCTTTTTCTGTGTATTTTGAGCAATATTCGCCTGATAGTTGTTCCCCGGTTGGCTCGTGATGATAATTGACGTACAATTAGGTCGATGTAACTATCCGATGAAGACTTCTTAACCAAAAGGCTAACGGCGTATGGCCAACATTCTTGTTATCGACGATGACGCTAGCCTGCTTCAAATGATGAGTCTAATGCTCAAACGCGCAGGCCATAACCCGATTCTGGCAAACGACGGGCAGGAGGGCATCGAGGCTGCAAACCGCGAACAGCCCGATATGGCAATCGTGGATGTCATGATGCCTGATTTGAGTGGTTACGAGGTCTGTCGCATTCTGCGTAATGGCCCACAGACAAGAAACATTCCACTGATGGTGCTGACGGCTCTATCGCAGCCGGAGCAGCGCGACATGGCAATGGAAGCCGGGGCCGACGATTTCATCACCAAGCCTGTAACAAGAGATGATCTGACAAAGCACGTCGACGAACTTCTTACTTCAGGTGCCCGAAATATTCCATCACCGGCAGCGGCTCCCCAACGTTCTTCGCCCTCAATCGAGCGTATTTCGCCGATTGCTTACCAGGAAGATACCCGGCCTGCTGCGGCGGCCCAGCCGACGCCCCCCACCGGGCCGCTCACCGAACCGTTTCCACGCTCCGGCAGCATGCCGGCGGCTCCTACACTCCCGCTGATTGCCGTAATGGGCCTGAGCAGCGGCGTCGGCGCAACGACGCTGGCCGTCAATATCGGCCTGATGTTGATGCAGACTGGCCGCGCCTGCATCGTCGACCTGAACACACAGGTCGGGCAGGTTGCCATTCAGCTTAAGATGGCCCCTCCCAGGGTGACCTGGCACGATCTTCTGAACGTTTCCCCAGGCACCGACAAACGGGCGATTGGCAGCGCGTTGATGTTAGATCGATCGGTGGGCATTGCGATTCTGGCGGCTCCCATGCAGCCCGTTTCCGGTCGGTTGAGTGAGAGTACGCTGTCGTATATTCTCCGGGTGCTGTCCGAAGGATTTTATTCGATTGTCGCCGATCTGCCGTCGCTGGTGAACACGATGAACATGACTACCCTGCGCCAGGCCAAGCATATTGTGTTAGTCGTTGGCGACGACCCGGCGGATTTACTGTTTGTCAAAGATGCGTTGCTAAATATCCAGGGCGTTGGTCTTCCCGGCACCAGGCATATCGTCCTGAATCATACCCGGCCACATGGGGTTTCTGTTGAAGATGTGATGGAGACCCTCAACAGCCCGGTGCTCGCCACCTTCCCCTATGAGCCGGCCCAGGTTTCGGCCTTGACCCAGGGAATACCGTTGGTGATTTCTCAGCCGGATACATTATTCTCTCGATCAGTCGCCCAGTTAGTCCGGCAGTTGTGAATGCAGATCGGCGTAGTTGGCGAACGGATAATCAATTCGTTTTTTCTTATTTGTCAGTTGAGCGGACAACAATGAACAAGTTGTTAGTCGTAGAAGATGAAGTCATAACTTCCGATCTCCTGCGCCGGTATTTTGAGATCGTCGGCTACGAGGTGATCAATGCCTTGAACGGGGCCGACGCGATCAAGATGGCCGTCGAAGAGCAGCCCAGGGTCGTCATTCTCGATATCATGCTGCCCGATACCGATGGGTACGAGGTCTGCAAGCAACTTCGGGCAAACGAGAAGACCAGGCATATCCCGATCATTTTCCTCACCCAGAAAGACGAGCGCAGAAGCCGGTTGGATGGGCTTGAACTGGGCGCTGACGATTACATCACCAAGCCGTTTGATGTCGAGGAGCTGCGGCTGCGTGTTCACAATATCCTCGACCGCACCGGGGGCACGCCGCTGGTCGACCCGCGCACCAGCCTGCCAAACATGGCGCTGATCAAAGAACGGCTGCCCAGGCTGATCGACGACCCGGAGGCGGTTTTCCTGGATGCTCAAATCGAGCAGTATGAAGCATTCGGCAAGCAGTACGGCCCGGTCGCCGCCAACCAGGTGATCCGGAGCACGGCCAAGTTAATCGGCGATTTGTTGAACGAGATCGACCCGGCCCGCTCGTTTATCGGCCATCCGCAGGACGATCACTTTTTGCTGGGGGTGCCAAAGGATCGGGTCGAACGGGTTGAAAAAGAGCTGCCGGAACGTTTCGCCAGGCGAATTGTCAGTTTCTACGATTACCCCGACCAGCAGCGCGGAGAGATGAAGATCGGCGAGAAGCTGGTTCCGTTTATGAGCTGCGTCCTTGTGCAGGTCAAGGCCGAGAAACTGCAAGAACTCGTCGAGCCAAAAGGCGAGCCGGAAGCAGAAAAGGAGCCTGCTGAGGCACCTCCGGCCCCGGTTTCAGAAAGCAAAGAAGAATCTCCGGCTGCCCCCGAACCAGAGCCGGACGAACCCCCGGAGGCTTCAGAGAAGGAAGAGAAAAAGGAACCTGATAAGCCGCTGATTTTACTGCCCCCGGAAAGCAAAGGTGGGGCAGCCGCAGAGGATAAGGCCGCCGATGCGCAGTCCAACGGGGGAAAAGAAGCACCTGATGTGAAAGACGAGCCGACGCCTGAACCGGTCGACAAGCCGGAGGTAGAGGCGGCGGAAGAAGCTCCTCAGCCGGATTCGCCGTCCGGCCCGGAGGAATCGAGCGCGGCCTGAGCCAGCTCACGGCGCAGCCGCCGGAGGAAAGCCGCCGATTTCAAACGCCTTTCAAGAATGGTTCCGAGCGTCTCGAACAGGAGGCGCTCGATTTCTTTTTGAACCGGCGCGCTGATGCCAAGCTGCTCGACTGCGTCAAACGGGCGTGTCTGCAAGTAGCGAAGCACTTTGAGGGCATTTAATGATATTCGATAGGCGCGCGGATGCTCTTCGGCGCAGCGCGGGCAGATGACTCCCCCTTCGATGGGGCTGAAGAATTGATCCTGCGCCTGAATCTGCTCCCCGCCGATCACACACCAGAACAATTCGGGGCGATATCCAACCAGTTCCAGCAGGTGTAATTCATAGTAGCGGGCGGTCAGTTTCAGGTTCTTTGTTTGTGTGAGCCAGTCCAGGCCCTCACAGGCCAGGTCGAAGAGCGGGCGGCTGGCGTCGCCTTCTTCGGTGAAAGCATCCAGCAGTTCGACGAAATGCGAAGCGTAGACGGTGTGCATCAGGTCGGTTCGCAAACCCCGGTAAGCCTCGATCATCTCGGCCTGGGATAGCACGTCGAGTGACTGCCCGCGTGCGATCATAACGTCGACGCGGGTGAACAGTTCAAGGTGCCCGGCTTTGCGGCTGGTTGGCTTTCGCACCCCTTTGGCGACCGCTTTGACCTTCCCATAATCGCGGGTATAGAAGGTGACAATCCGGTCTGCTTCTCCCAGGTCCATGCGGCGCATGACGATTGCCTCGGTGCGATACAGTCGGTCGGGGGGCATTTTGCGTCAAACCTTTGCCGTGAAGGTCATACGAGGTCTTCAGCGCCAAAATAGTGGGGGATCAGATCGGAGACCGGGTACTCGGCCACGATCTTTTTCTCGTCGGCGATGATCGCCAGCATCGACGGGGCAAACTCGGCCATCACCTGGCGGCAGACGCCGCAGGGCGTCCCGCCGTTGGTGGTCACTACCGCAATGGCGGCGAATTCGCGTTTGCCTTCCGATACCGCTTTGGCGATCGCCACCCGCTCCGCGCAGATGCAGGCCGGGTAAGCAGCGTTCTCGACATTACACCCGGTGATGATGCTGCCATCCTGCGTCAGCAGGGCGGCACCTACCCGGTATTTTGAATAAGGTGCGTAGGCCCTTTCACGGGCCTGGCGAGCCGCCTTGACTAACGCATCGCGGTCAATGGCCGTTGCCGTTTCTTGAGACATGGTTCTGTGTGTCGCTTTCCTGTGGCTCTGTAGGGAGCGCTTCCTCGCGTGCAAGCTGCCTGACGTGGACTTTACGGATGCGGCGGTCGACCACGCTGACCACTTCAATCTCCAGGTGTTCGGTCTCGATGGTTTCCCCCGGCTCAGGCACCTTCCCCAACTGGGCATAGATGAACCCGCCCAGGGTGTCGCCAAGCTCGTCGGACAGTTCGGTGTTCAGCAACCGGTTGAAATCGTCCAGGTCGATGCGGGCATCGAACAGGTATTCGGCGTCGTCGAGCTTCTCGTAGGCTGCTTCTTCGTCCTCGTCGTATTCGTCCAGAATCTCGCCGACGATCTCCTCGACGATGTCCTCGATGGTCACCAGCCCGGCGGTTCCGCCGTACTCGTCGATCACAATCGCCAGGTGGACTTTCTGGTTTTGAAGCTCGTGGAGCAGGTCGGATACACGTTTCGATTCAGGGACGAATAAGGCCGTTCGCAGCAGCGATGAAAGATCGACGGATTGTTTGCCCTCGTGCCAGACTTCGAGCAGGTCTTTGGCGTAAAGTAACCCCTTGATATGATCCAGCGATTCCTCGAAGACCGGGATGCGCGAATGCCCTGCTTCGATGATCACCTTGCGCGCTTCTTCGAGCGGCGTGTTGATCTCCAGCGCGATGACATCGATACGCGGCACCATGATCTCACGCGCCAGTGTCTCGTCAAGCTGGAAGATCGAATAGATCATCTCTTTTTCTTCCTGCTCGATGGAACCTTCTTCCTCCCCGGCGTCGACCAGCGTCATAATCTCTTCTTCGGTGACGATGGCAGCGTTGTCCGGGTCACTGCCCAGCGGAACGGATATGGTCCGCCGGAACGTCAGCATGAGCCTGACCAGTGGATAGAAGATGTTGACTGTCAGGCGCGCGGCGGGAGCCGTCAGCATGGCCCAGCGAACCGGGTCGTGCAGGGCGACGAGTTCCGGCAGCACTTCGGCCAATGCAAAAACCAGCAGCGCTGCAACCGGTACCAGAACCAGGTATACGATCAGGTTGGCGACAGCGGCTTCGATTGGTACAAGTGTGGCTATCCACCCGCCAACCGGCGGGATAAAGATCAGCGCGAACAGGCTGGCAGTCAAAAAATGGGTCATCAGATTGACGATTTTGAACGTATTTATCACCCGCAGCGAGTCTTCGGCAATGGCGAGCGCCGACTGGGCGCGTTTGCTGCCCTGTTCGACCTCTTCCCGCAGACTCTGGCGGCGGACGGTGCTCAACGCCGTCTGGGTGATCGAGGAATAGGCGCTGATGATGAGAAGGACGATGAGGCCAAGCAAGCCCCACAGCATGATAGTCACTGCTTACTCTTCTTTCTTGTCTTGTTTTGACTTGCGCGGGCGGGCGGGGACGCCGTAGACCAGCGTGTCGGGGGGAACATCACTGGTGACGACCGATCCCGCCCCGGTGCGCGCGCCGTCGCCAAGCGTGACCGGTGCGACGAGCATCGTGTCACTGCCGATAAAGACGCCTTTTCCGGTGACCGTCTTATGTTTCTGTTTACCGTCGTAGTTGCAGGTGATCGTCCCTGCCCCGATGTTTGTGCCTTCGCCGATATCGCCATCGCCGATATAGCTGAAGTGTCCCATCTTGACCCCTTTACGCAGGCGGCTGTTTTTTACCTCGCCGAAGTTGCCCATATGGACGCCTTCTTCGAGGTAAGCGCCTTTGCGCAGGTGACCAAACGGGCCGATTTCGGCTTCGTCTTCAAGCGCCGCCGATTCGAGCACCGAGACGAACACCTTACAGCGGCTGCCGATGGTGCAGTCTTCGATGTAGCTGTTGGGGCCGATGCGGGAGCTTTCCCCGATTGTCGTCTGGCCGACGAGGATCGTGTTGGGCCAGATCACCGTATCGACGCCGATGGTGACCGATGGCTGAATGTAGGTGCTGGCCGGGTCGATGATCGTCACGCCGTTCAGCATCCATTCCGTGTTGATCCGCCGCCGGAGCGCGGCTTCGGCCTCGGCGAGATGGACGCGGGTATTGATCCCCAGCACCTCGTCGGGATCGTCGGCGGCCAGGGCGTTGACCGCTGCGCCTTCCGATACGGCGATACACACCAGGTCGGTCAGGTAGTACTCGCCTTTGGTGTTGAGTGGAATTTGATCGAGGTGCTCCCACAGCCAACCGGCGTCGAAGCAGTAGATGCCGGTGTTGACTTCCCGGATTTCGAGCTGCTCCGGCGTACACTGTGCCTCTTCGACGATGGCCTGTACATTGCCCTGGTAGCCCCGCAGGATGCGGCCAAACCCGCGCGGCTGATCGGTTTCGAAGGTCAGCAGGCTGATCGGCCCGGAATTTTCTTTCTGCGCCTCGTAAAGTGTGTTCAATGTCTCCACTTTGAGGAGGGGCATATCCGCATAGATGACGATCACGTGCTCACCCTGCTCCGCCAGCAGCGACCGGGCCTGGGCGACTGCGTGCCCGGTGCCAAGCTGCTCCTCCTGGACGGCGAAACGCACAGAATCGCCGGCCACGCTGCGGACTTCGTCACTGCCATGCCCGACGATCAGCACCGGGGCCTTCTGGCTGACGGTCGCCGCCGCCTCGACACTGTATAAAACCATCGGTTTTCCACCCAGCGGGTGCAGCACCTTTGGGAGAGCAGATTTCATCCGGGTACCCTGCCCGGCGGCAAGGATCACAACATCAAGTGACACAAACGCCTCCTTGAGACAATGGGGCCAATCGCGTGGGAATAGAAAAAGCACAAACCCGGCAAGCCGTCTTCAAACAGAAAAACACGCTTACCCGGCCAGAAGGTTCTTCCGGATAACTTTGGGCACTAGAGGGAGGATCGTCAGACGTGCTCACTGAACTAATTCTGTACTTAACCTGATAAGCAAATGGCGGATTGCCTCCGCCTGGGAATGCTGCTAACGACAAAATTCACCAACGTGCGATGACTATAATATGCTTCATCCCAATTTGCAAGAGTACCTCTGTTTTGTACCATTATTCTGATTGGGCCAAACTTGCCGAACGTCAGCCGTCATCCGAAACGCTCAAGAATCCCGATGGTCTGCTCGACGAGCGTCTCCCACCTGAATCGCTCCAAACCGAGCGGGGTATTGGCCGCCAGCCGCTCGCAGGTATCGCCCTCGAAAGCCGTTCTGAAAGCATCGGCCAGCGCGTCCACGTCGACATAGGGAACCAGCAGCCCGTTGCGTTCGTGTTCGACCACTTCCGGGTTTCCCCCCCTGTCGCTGGCAATGACCGGCGTCCCGATCCCCAGCGACTCCAGGAGCACGTGCGACAGCCCTTCGTACCCGGAATAGAGGACGGTATAATCCGCCGCCCGGTAATAGAGCGGCAGCGCCTCACGCGATACCCGCCCCAGGAAGGTGACCCGGCCCTCAAGCCCCAGTTCTGATCGCAGTGCTTCCAGCCGGTCACGCTCCGGGCCTTCTCCGGCCACCAGCAGGCGAATATCGGCCCGATCGGCCAGCGCATGGAGAATATGGTCGATCCCCTTCCAGGCGGTCAGCCGGGCGGCAGCCAGCAGCAGCGGACCATCGCCGAGCGAGAGCCGCCGCCGCGCTTCGGCTTTGCTTTCCGCCGGGCGCTCGATTTCGGCGTGGGGCGCGTTGTACACCACCGACACCCGCTCCGGCTCGACTCCCCAGCCGGTTACCATCCGTTTAAGATATTCGCTGGGGACGATGATGTGATCGAACCGTTTGACCTGCCGCGAGCGCAGCGTCTTGCTCATCTCCGCCAATGCCCCCTGCTGCTCTACCTGGAACCGGTCGATGTCGGTGGTGGGCGGCACCCATCCCCGGTTCACCGACCGCTCCCAGGCTTTGTCCCCGACGACCTTCCCGACCTGTGGGTGAACCTGATTGGGCAGTGGCAGCCCAATCGAGTGAACGAAAGCCAGGTCGTGGCCGGGCCACAGGTTCGCCGCAGCCCGCCGGTAGGCCCGCTGGCGGGTGATATAGTTCGAGCGGGGAATGCGTGTCAGCGGGTAGGGATAATCCTCGGTGGGCGCATCGCCGAAAGTCAGCGCGGTGATCGAGTGCCCGCGCGCCTGGATTTCCGGCAGCAGGTGGTGAAGATAGGTCGCCGGACCGCCCGGTTCCGGGTGGAAAATCCCCGAAGCAATGAAGATGTGCATCTGGCTGTACCCTCAAGAATTGATCGACAGGAACTTCCCGCATTGTACCACCATCTCTCGCTCGACTTGAAGGCTTCTTGTAACCTGTGTTAGGATTGGAACAACTGTTTCTGTCACTACCGGGGGGTTGATTTGAACGGACACAGGCCGAAACGCTGGAGTATTGCTCCTGACGCGCCCGATTCATTCGTTTCACAACTGGAACAGCAGGCGGCAATCCATCCTGTTCTTGCCCGGCTGCTGCATCGACGTGGGTTTACGACGGTCGAGGCTGTTCAGGATTTTCTGAAGCTCTACGAAGCCGACGACAACCCGTTCAGGATGAAAGGGATGGTCGAAGCCGTCTACCGGCTCCGCATGGCGATCCGCCACAGCGAACCAGTCGCCGTTTACGGTGACTTCGACGCCGACGGGGTCACGTCGACCACGCTGCTCACCGAAGCCCTCACCCGGTTGGGCGCTGACGTTCGCCCCTACATCCCCGACCGGGTCGATGAAGGCTATGGACTCAACAGCCCGGCCTTGAAAACTCTCGCCGAAGACGGCATCCGGCTGGTCGTCTCCGTCGACTGCGGCATCCGCTCCTCACAGGAAGTTGTCGATGCCCGCAGCTACGGCCTCGACATGATCATCACCGATCACCACAGCGTCGGCCAGGAAGTTCCCCCGGCGGTGGCCGTCATCAACCCCAAGCAGCCCGGCTGCCCCTACCCGGAGAAAATGTTAGCCGGGGTAGGAGTGACCTATAAAATCGTTCAGGCGCTGTTTATGGAAGCCCAGCGGCGCGGCTACCGGCGCGGCGACGACTGGCGTCCCGACGACTGGCTCGACCTGGTTGCCATCGGCACGGTCGCCGATATCGTTCCGCTGCGCGGCGAAAACCGCGTTCTGGTCGCCAACGGGCTAAAAGCGCTGAACAAACCCCACCGGCCCGGTTTGCGGGCGCTCTATGGCGAAGCGCGGATCAGGCCGGGACAGGTGACGACCACCACCATCGGGTTTATGATCGGCCCGCGTATCAACGCCGCCGGGCGGCTGCGCACGGCGATGCTGGCCTACAACCTCCTCACCGCCAGCGACACGAAACAGGGCGCACGGCTGGCCGAGCAGTTGAACAATATCAACCGCGAGCGCCAGGAAAAGACCTTCGAGATGCAGGAATGGGCCGAGGCGCTATTCTCCGGCGATCCAGGTGACGAACCGCTGTTGTTTGCCGCCGATCCGCGCTTCGAGCAGGGAATCGTCGGGCTGGTTGCCAGCCGCCTCACCGATCAATACTACCGGCCTTCGGTGGTCGTCCAGGTCGGGCAGGGTGAAAGTCATGGATCATGCCGCAGCATTCCCGAATTTCACATCACCGAGGCGCTCGATCAATGCGGCGATCTCCTCGAACGCTACGGCGGGCACGCGGCAGCGGCAGGGTTCACCGTGCGGAACGACAATATCGAAGAATTGAACGAGCGTCTGTGGAACATCGCCGCCGAAGAGCTTGGCGACCAGGAGTTGATCCCGACGCTCGACATCGACGCGGAACTCACGCTGGGGCAGGCCAATCGCGAACTGGTCGAGGCGCTCAACCTGCTCGAACCGACCGGCGAGGCCAATCCTCTGCCGGTTTTCCTGACGCGCGGGCTGGAAGTCGTCGAGAGAGCCACCGTCGGGGCCGAAGCCCGGCATCTCAAATTGACCCTAAGCGATGGCGATTCGACCATCGAGGCAATTGCCTATCGCTGGGGCGATGCCATCGGAGATCTACCCGACCGGTTGGATGTGGCCTATCATCTTGAAGTCAACGAGTGGAACGGGCAGCAGCGGCTTCAACTCAACATTCAGGATATGCAGCCGTCGGCCTAAAAAATTAGCTGCAAAGAAAATCCATCACAAACCAAGATATGTCGTCCCCCTTTGCTAAGGGGGGACAGCTTCTCGCTTTCGCGAGAAGCAGGGGGGTGATCGTGTGGCTATCGCATCATCCCAGAGAATACTAGTTCTGGAACACCACCAATATCGAACAGCGCTCCGGGTAATTGCTCGTATTGTCGACGACCACCAGCCGCAGCCAGTATTCACCATTCGAGAATTTCCGGGTATCGAGTTCGCCCAGCACACCGTTGACGACCGGGGTTTCACTCGTGAAAAACGTGGCGAAATCCGCCGAGGTCGAGTACCCCTCCTGCCTGACTTCCAGCTTGTAGAAACTGAAATCGGCGTGGGTGGCGCTGCCGCGAATCTGGACGACGCCGGTCAGCACTTCATACACCCCCGGCGAGGTGATCGTCGACGACGGGTTTGTGCAGATGCCATCCGACATTGAGGGCGTGGGCGACGGCCCCGGCGTGATCGTCGCCTGTGGAACGGAAAGCACCGGCGTCTTGGTTGGGGATACAGGCGCTGCCGGCGGCACGTAGATCACATCGCCGACGCTCAAAGCGGTGGTCGACATGCAGTTGCCGTTCTGGAGCGTATCGACCGTCACACCGTAGCGAAGCCCGATCTTGTACAATGTTTCGCCCGCCTGGACGGTGTAGGGCACCCACCCCGAAGCAATCTGGCAGGATGACGCGGCAGGTTGTGACGTGTTGGTCGGCGGCAGATTGGTCGCCGGGGGAACCGGCGTACCGGTCGGGTTGTCGGCGGGTTCGGAAGGCACCGGAGTGGCGGTTTTTGTCGGCGGCGGAGACCACGTTTGCGAAGCGATGGTGAACGGTGTATTGGTTGCTCTCTGTGCGGCCATGTCGGGGTTATCGCTCAAGGCCAGCAGCACGCCCCCGACGAGCGTCGCGGCAACCACGAACAATACGGCAACACCGGCAAGGGCCTGTTGGAGCGGGGTGGGCTTCACGCCTGCTCTCCTTGTGAAACAGGTTCGAGCGGAAGCAGCACAAAAAAGGTCGTTCCTTCGCCCTGTTCACTTTCCAACCAGATTTGCCCGCCCTGCGCTTCGACCAGCGCCTTCGCCAGCGACAGGCTGACGCCGGTATCGCCCAGCCCTTCGATCAACGGGTTGTCGGCCCGGTATTTACGCATAAAGACCCGTTCATAATCATCCGGGGCGATCCCGCCCCCACTGTCCTCGACGGCCAGGCTCAGGCAGTCGGTGCTGACCTCCTCGCCGCTGATCGTGGGGATTCTGGCAATTTCAGCCGTCGCCCTGATTTCGACTTCACCTTCAACCGGCGATGCAAGCCCGGCGTTGATCAGCAGGTGCTGGATCACCTCGGTCAGCGCTTCGCGGTCGGTGGTGATCGGCGGCAGCGCTCCGGGCAGCGTCAGGTAAAGCGAGAGTTCTTTCTCTGCGTACTGGTTGGCGATCCGCATCACCACTTCTTCGATGGCATAGAACACGTCGACTTTTTCCGGTTCCAACTGCATACTGCCGGTATCCAGCGTGCTGATCCGGATCAGGTCGTCGAGCAGGGTACCCATCCGCTCGGTATTTGCCTTGACCCGCTGTAAGAACTTCCGCTGTAGCGGTCCAAGGATGCCGACCGACTCGCGCAGCAGCAGTTCGGTATAGCCGATAATCGAACTCATCGGTGTGCGGAGTTCCTGGGCAATTGACGCGATCACCTCGTCGTGGAAATCGACTTCTTTCGCGTCGATGATCGCCGCATCGACGACGTGATTGGTTGTTTGAAGCTGGTCTTCAAGCTCGGCCATCGAAGCCCTGGTCTGTTCCAACTGCCCCTCAAGCGTTTCGATAGCAACCGACTTCTCGGCCAGTTCGACTTCCAGCGCTTCTACGCGGGCCTGGTCAACCGTAGATGCCTCGGTAAGCCCGGAGTCGAGCTGTTCCTTCAGGGTGGCGATTCTCAGTCGGGCCTGCTCGCGCGTTTCGGCCAGGCTTTGCTGGAGCGCCCGGACTTCCTCGGTCTTGTGATCAAGCTGGGCGTTCATGTTCTTTAGCGATGCATCTACATCTGCCATATGCGATTTGAGCGTCGCAACAGCCTGCGCCTTTTCCGATAGTTGGCGTTCCAACGCCTCCATCGACACCGTCCGCTCGACAAGCTGCACTTCCAACTGGGCCATCGCCTGGCGGTCGGCCTGATCCATCGTTTCCTGGGCTTCGACGGCTTCGTCGTTGAGTTCCGCCGCTGCCCGCGCTTCGGCCAACTGCGCTTTGAGCCGGGCGACCTCGGATGCCTGATCGCCGACCCGTCTCTGGAGCATCTCCAACTCCCGCGTGTTGGTCAGCCCGCTGCTGACCTGTTCGCGCAGCGCCTCGCCCACTGCCTGGGCTTCGACCAGCCGGGTTTGCAGCGAGATGACTTCCCTGGCTTTGCTGGCAAGCTGCTCCTGCAAAAAGGCGACTTCCTGCTGGCTGATCTGCGCCTGGGTGAGCCGCACCCGCAGTGCAGCCAGTTCGGTCTGGGTCGCCATTCGCGCTTCTTCAAGCTGCTGTTTAGCCAGCAGGTGCGCGGGGTTATTATCGACTACTGCTTTATCGTTTTTGCTATCGCCGTCGTTATTGTTCTTCTCTTGCAGCGTTTCTAATTCTGCTTCGAGTTCTTCGGCCCGTTTCGCGCGTTCGCGCAGACGGTCGGCTTCCGTCGTCAGCAGCGCGATCTTTTCGTGGGCGGCTTCCTGTTGAAGCGGAACTTCGTCAAGCTGGCGGTGCAGATCGCGGATATAACTCTTCATCTCTTCGATCTGGCGGCGCGCTGTGTTGAGTTCACTCGTCTTGGCCGTCAAACCGTCGGCCAGGTCTGCGACGCGCGTCGCTTCCGCCGCGTTGATCTCCTCGGCCTGTTCCTGCACCGCTTTGAATGTCTCGGCGTTGAGCAGCGCAGCGGTCACCAGCGGCCCCAACCGGTCGAGCAGGTCGCGTTCTTCGTTGCTCAACATCCGGGTCGAATAGGGAGACGCGGCGATCAGAACGCCGATCCGCTCTTCGCCGTTGACCAGCGGCTGCACGAAAGCCGGTCCCTCGTGGGAGATCCCCAGGTGTTGATAAATATCGCGCAGTTCGCGCGCGTTTCGCTGCGTGGTCAGGCGCATCTGGCGAAGACGCCCCAGCGCATTGACGATGCTGGGATGGTCGGCCAGTTCGAGCATCCCCTGCGGCAGTGGGGCCTGGGAGATATTGTCGTACCCGCCGACAATCGCAGCCTGCACGACATCCTCGTCGACGATTGCCAGCACGCAGATGTCGGAGCGGAGCGCCGTCGCCACGACGCGCGGTGCTTCCTGGACGATCTCTGCGGGTTCCAGGGTCACCAGCAGCCCGCCAACCGCGTCCACGACATCCAGCAGGGGCGGTCCCTCAGGGAGTTTGATTTCGTCGAGCGGCTCAGGTTTGTCGGTTCTCACCGTCTCCTCAAGCGTTCCAGGAGGAACCGGGAACGGTTCGTCCATACCCGGCGGTACCGCCGGTGCGCTGGCCGGTTCAGTCGACAGCCAGCTTGGTTCAAAGGTGTCGATGTTCAACAACTGCTCGACGACATGTCGGTAGGCGATGGCGGCCAGCATCGGCATTGCCAGAATCTGCCCGATGCGCACCGCCGAAGCGACATCGCCCAGCACCGGCCAGCCGAGGTGAATCGCTGCTGCGCTACCTAAAATCAACAGGGCGATGCCTTTTAGAAACGGGTCGTAAATTGACTTGAACCGGAATGCCATCCAGATCAGGCCAGCCAGTGCCAGCCCGATTTGAGCGATGCTCCAGACGACATCGATCCACAGCCCGTTGAACAACTGCTCGCTGGCGGTGCCGGTGCCCCAGAAATAGTAGGTTCCGCCAAAGCC
>DAOUES010000014.1:0-4671 GCA_034430335.1 Anaerolineae bacterium
TAACCACGTCGCCCCGTAATATACGCCTCTGTTAATTCTTGCTGCGGAGCAGCAAACAGATCTCCGGTCTTCCCAAACTCGACCATGCGCCCCAACCAGAAAAAACCGGTAAAGTGCGAGGCTCGGGCGGCCTGCTGCATGTTGTGAGTCACAATAACAATGGTGTAGTCTTTTGCAAGCTCACGCATCAGGTCTTCGATGTGCAAAGTAGCAATCGGGTCTAAAGCGGAACAGGGCTCATCCATCAAGATCACATCCGGCTTAACAGCGATAGTGCGAGCAATGCATAATCGCTGCTGCTGGCCCGGGTTGAGATCGAGCGCCGGGTCACTGAGACGGTGCTTGACTTCGCTCCATAATCCTGCTTCTTCAAGACTCTCCTGCACAATGACACCCAGATCGTTTTGAGACGTCATACCAAGCACACGCGGGCCAAACGCGACGTTATCAAGGATACTCTGCGGAAATGGATTGGGCCGCTGGAAAACCATGCCCACCTGCTGCCGCAGATTGGTCACGTCCACGTCTTCGTCATAGATGTTTTTGCCATCCAACAGGATTTTGCCGACGGCGCGCGTATTCTTGATTGTATCATTCATGCGGTTAATAGACCGTAAGAACGTAGATTTACCACAACCGGATGGGCCAATCAGGGCTGTGACGCGATTCTTTTGGATCGCAAAATTCAGGTCGATTAGCGCTTGAAGGTCGTCATAATAAAAGTTGAAATTCTGGACTTCGATTTTATCTCTTGCCATCAGCCGAATCGTCCTGTGATGTAATCCTCGGTACGCTGGTCTCGCGGTCTGGTAAACAGTGTAGCGCCACGTTCAACTTCAATTAACTCGCCATCCAGCATGAAACCCGCCCGATCTGCTATGCGGGCTGCCTGCTGCACACTGTGGGGGACCATGATGATACAGTAGTGCTGCTTCAACTCCTGCAATGAATCTTCGACAACGCTGGTTGAGAGTGGGTCCAGGCCCGACGTCGGGTTATCAAGCAGAATAACTTCGGGTTCGAGCGCGAGGCTGCGTGCGATGCACAGCCGCTGCTGCTGCCCGCCCGATAATGTAAATGCAGACTTGTGCAAGCGGTCTTTGACTTCATCCCAGAGCGCAGCCTGCTGCAGCGATTTTACGACCTGCTCATCAAGTACAGTTGTATCTCGAATCCCGGCCATCCTCAGACCATAGGTCAGGTTGTCATAGATTGATCCGGGCAAAGGGCTGGGCACGGCGAAAACCATACTGATGTTACGCCGGAGATCGGAGGCCACAACATCGGGGGCGAAGATGTTTTTACCTTTGAACTCGATCAAACCCTGCCTGCTGCACCCTGTCTTGAGGTCGGAAAGCCGGTTCAATAATCTTAATAAGGTTGTTTTTCCACTGCGTGAGGGTCCAAACAATACAAAAACTTCGTGCGGATAGATATCCAGGTCGATACCTCGCAGCGCTTCTATCTCATCTTCATAGGTGAAATACAGGTTCTTAATGGAGAGGAGTGGTTCCATTGGCATTACCACTCCCTGCGGCGGCGCATACGTGTACGCACAATAGCTGCCACCAGCGTCAAAGACAATACAAACAATAAGAGTACCAGCGCAGTCCCATACTGGATCGAGACCGGCATGTCGGGCACCTGTGTTGAGATTACATAGAGATGATAGGGAAGCGCCATCGTTTGATCAAACCATGAGGCAGGTAGATCGGGTAAGTAGAAAGCGGCTACCGTAAATAACAGTGGTGCAGTCTCGCCGGCAGCACGGCTCAGGCCCAATATGACGCCAGTCAGGATACCGGGCAAAGCGTGAGGCAGCACCTGATGACGAATGGTCTGCCAGCGGGTTGCGCCAAGACTCAAGCTGACAACCCGGAAACGCTGCGGTACAGCGAGGATCGCTTCTTCGGCGGTGCTGATCACAACGGGCAGGGTCATAATGCCCAGCGTCAACGAGCCAGCTAAGATGGATGTGCCTAATTTCAGGAACAATACAAAGGCTCCCAACCCGAACAGACCATAGACAATCGAGGGAATACCGGCAAGATTGACAATTGCCAGCCTGACCCAGCGGGTTAACCGATTCTCGCCAGCGTATTCCGCCAGATAAATCGCGGTCCCAATTGCCAGGGGGATGCAGGCGATGAAGGTGCCGAAGGTCAGCAGCACAGTTCCCAGAATGGCTGGCATGATGCCGCCTTCACGCATACCGTTGCGCGGCATCGCCGTCAGAAATTCCCAACTGATAGCGCCGATGCCCTGAATCACAATAAAGGCGATGACAAGGATTGTGGGGATCACCACCAGCGCGGCAATGGCGGTAATAATCGCTACAATAACTTTTTGCGCCTGTTGTCTTGACATACCTACCCTCTCTTCCGGCGCTGTCCGGCTTCTTGCACGCCAACGAGTCTGCTTGCGATTGAATTGATAGCAAAGGTAATGACAAAGAGAATAATGCCGATGCCGAATAAAACGCTGTAATGTAAACTGCCCTGCGCGACTTCGCCCATCTCAGCGGCAATGGTCGCCGTCATCGTGCGGGCCGGTTGGAAGATCAAACCCAGATTGAGGTCAGGAATGTTGGCGGCGTTGCCGGTAACGAGCATGACGGCCATTGTCTCGCCAATGGCACGCCCAATACCAAGCATGATGGCTATTACCAATCCGGAGCGTGCAGCGGGCAGCACCACCCGCCAGATGGTCTGCCACTGAGTTGCACCGATGGCCAGGGCGCTATCACGGAAGGATTTAGGGACTGCATATAGGGCGTCTTCAGAAATACTGATAATCGTCGGCAAGGACATATAAGCAAGGATCAACGAGCCAGTAAAGATCGTCAGGCCGGTGGGTGCGCCCAGCCGCTGGATCAGGGGAGCAAGAGCGATCCAGCCAAGAAAGCCGAGCACAATAGAAGGAATTCCTGCGAGTACTTCAATGATGGGCTTGAGGAGGTCGCGCTGCCAATCAGGTGCGATCTCGCCTATATAGATCGCTGTGATAAGCCCCAGTGGTATGGCGATGGAGATAGCCACGGCTGTAACCAGAATTGAACCGACCATCAGGGGCCATATACCGAAAATGCCCTCAATGGGATACCAGCGTCGGCCAAATAACTGGCGCAGCGGAATATCGAGAAAGGCGGCACTACCTTCACGCAGCAAAAACAAAAAGATCAGAGCAACTATTACGATAATCGAGATGCCTGATAGCCAGATCAAACGCTCAATGAAAAACTCCCAAACATCACGGATACGGAGGTTTGAAAGCCGTTCACGGAGCCGCTCGGTGACACTATCATCCGAATCATGAACGACTTTCCAACGATGTAACAGGTTCATAGATTATTCCTCATTCAAGGGAACAAAGCCCAGTTCAGCGACAATGGCCTGACCTTCTGGGCCTTTAATCCAATCGATATATTCTGCAATGCTGCCTTCCGGTTCGCCTGCGGTATACATAAATAAGAAGCGAGACAGGGGATAACTGCCGTCCGCACCGGTTTCAGTTGTGGGCAGCACATATGGCGAATTCCCATCCTTTGCGATAGCCAGCACTTTTTCATGCTCCGTGACATAACCCAGTCCATCATAGCCAATGGCGTTGGGATTGCGGCGAATTTCGCTTGTGATGCCAACAGAGGACGGCATGAGCAAGGTCTGCGGGGCAAAAATATCTTCGTTTTCGTCGTCACCCTGACGAACGACCTGCTCAAGGAAGTAAACGTGCGTACCAGAGTTGGTCTCGCGGGAAAGCAAAACAATAGGAGCATCGCTGCCGCCGACTTCGTTCCAGTTGACAATACGCCTGGTATAGATGTCCGATAGCTGCTGAATGGTGAGTTGGTCAACTGGATTATCGGGGTGGACGATCACGGCAAGAGCATCAATTGCAACACGGATCTCTACCGGATCAAAACCGTTGGCCTGCGCCCCGGCGATCTCTTCTTCTTTCATGGAACGAGAGGCGTTAGCAATATCGACAGTGCCATTAATCAGGGCCGCGATTCCGGTACCTGAACCACCACCCGTAACGGCAATGGAGACATCTGGCTGGACGGACTGGTAGGCTTCTGCCCAGGCTAAGGCGAGGTTCACCAGCGTATCAGAGCCTTTATTCTGGATCGCACGGCCTTCTACTGCTTCCTCAGAAGCTGTATTATCAACAGGTTGAACACAGGCAGACAGGGTAAACAGCAGAATCAAAGACAGGACAGAGCACATGGCATACTTTGATAGGTGCATGGCCATAGGACTCCTTCAAGGCGCATGGCAATTGGGCACTGGACAATGCGCAAACGGTTAGATTGTATATGATTATATAGCCTCCACCAAATTCGGTGCTCCTCGAAAACAGGGTGTGCTGGGTCGGGTAGCCGGGGGGCATTGCTGCCCCCAAGCCTGTGCTGGCCACTTAACTCGTCCGAGTTGGTTTCCTCCTAAAAATTAGGTAAAAAATCGAGCGGATGTACAAAGTAACCCCCACAGGTCAAGGTGGTAAAGTTGACGAAGTCATCAAAAGCCTTGGGGCTAATCACGCTAGCAGAATATCGTGGGAAGGAACTTAAGGTTCCGCTATGCAATATTGCTCCAAGTCGATTTGTGCGAGGTGCAAAGTATATCGAGGATTATCACTATTGGTTTCTGATTCGATAGAAGCCACCTGACC
>DAOUES010000015.1:0-2055 GCA_034430335.1 Anaerolineae bacterium
GGGGCATTTGTCGTTGGTGCATTGATCTGGGTTATCCCGGCCATGTATTACCAATGGAACGTTGAAGAGCTGTTCGAACTGTACGATTTCCGGTTTATCCCGCCGGTGTTCATTGGCCTCCTGCTGATCTGGGTGGTGGCCGATGGGTTTTTGCCCTCCAGTTCATAGGGGTGTGTCGAAAATCTGTTAGCGAGTTCCCTGACATAGCCTGGTGCTTTAGCGCCGGGAACCGAAGGATTTCAGGTATTCCGTTCCCTCCACCTGGAAGGGGGAGGGACAGGGAGGGGGTCAAAACGGTGCGGTTTATTGCCTGGCTGTTTTTTTATCGTCAATTATCCTTTGGTTTCTGTCCGATCATAGCCCTGCTTTTTGACGGGCTTTTCATCTTGTCTATACTTGGGAAAACGACTGACCCTGTATTGAAAGGAATCCGTGCGGTATGGTGATTAAAAAAGACCGGATCGTTATTGCCCTGTTGATCGCCGCTGTTGTCCTGCTGATCGGCTGCTCGTCGGCCCCCACTGTCGAGAAAGTGACGCCGCTCGAAATCAACACCCGCCTGCCGAGGGCCTATGACGAGGGCCTGATTCTGCTCGACGTGCGCACCCCGCAGGAGTGGATCGACGACTGCCACATCGAAGGCGCGACCCTGCTCCCGCTCGAAGAATTCGCCTTCAAGGTGCCGGAGATGCTCCCCGACAAGGACGCCGAGATCGTTACCTACTGCCGGTCGGGGAATCGCAGCGAACAGGCTGCCTCGTATCTCGTCGAGAACGGCTATACCAACGTCGGCGATATGGGCGGCTTCAGCGACTGGATCGCCCTCGGCTACCCGGTTCAGTGCGGCCCGTAGTCACTCAGCCTCTGAGGAGCATGCCATGCAAACAGACCTCGTCTACCGTCTCGTCGAACAAAAAGGCTTGCAGATAGATCGCCAGTTCATCCTGTCCGGAGGTTCGATCACGCTGGGCCGCGATCTCGCCGCCGAGATCGTCCTCGACGATCCGCAGGTGGCGCGTCACCATGCCCGCCTGACCTTTGCCGAAGCCGGGTACTTCATTTCTGATTTGAACAGCCCACCGGCCACCTTCGTCAACGACCAGCCGGTGCCGGTGCCCCGCCCCTTGAAGCACGGCGATGTGATCCGCCTGGGCGAATCGCTTGAGATGGTTTACGAGATCATCCCCGCCACCCAGTTTGCCGCCGAACAGCAGGCGCGGCCCCAGCCGCAGACCGGGAAGAAGATCGTGAACAAAAAGCGCGGTTACCGGTCACCCTTCTGGCTGATCCTCACCGGCGGGCTTTCGGCGATCTATATCGCCGGGGCGATTGGCCTGATTCCTCCCATGCGCCTGATCACGCTGCTCAGTCTGTGGCCGCTGATCGCCGCCGCGATCATCGTCGATCTGCTGCTTGGCCGCCTCTCCTGGATTCTCGGCGGGGTGTTCGGCCTGCTGACCGTCGGCGTGCTGTACCTGCTGACCGTCACCGGCCCGCAAAAAGGCTGGGTCGATGCGGGCGGCACGGAGGTGTTCGGCATACCGCTGAACACGCTCCCCGAAAGCGTCGAGACGCTCCTCGACGACTACCAGCCGCCGGGCAGCGATCTTGCATTGTCGATCCAGTCGGCGCGCTATTACCAGCCCGCCATCGGGATCGAGACGGCCTACGTCGAGCTTGGCCTGGGACGTTTCGATACGACGGTCGGGGCGCTGCCGGAGGGGGACAATATCGTCGAGGCCAACGTCTACTATCTCGAAGATTTCGTCTACGACGTGCAGGAAGGCTCCGACCGCTCGGTGACGATTGCCCTGCTCGACAACGATTCTCCCGATATCGTCATGCCAATTGGCGTCAACCGCGACCTGTACCACTGGGTGGTCAACTTCGATCCAGAAGTAGCGCTCAACCTGACGATCACCCTGGGGGAGGGGGCGGCGGAGATCGATCTCTCCGGGCTTGATGTCGCGGCGCTGGCGGTTTACGGCGGTGCCGGTAACGCGCTGATCGCGCTGCCCGCCGATCTGCCCGTCCGCTTCGATCTGCCCGATGCCG
>DAOUES010000016.1:0-4762 GCA_034430335.1 Anaerolineae bacterium
GCCGAGGTAGGACAGTATCTCCCCGACTGGCGGCCCGGCAGAGACTACCGGGAGACGGTCAGCGCGCGGCGGGAGTTGGGCGGCGGGGCGGTGCTGGAACTAAGCCACGAGATCGACCTGGCCCGCTGGCTGGTGGGGAAGGTGAAGACGGTCGGCGCGCAGATGGGCAAACTGAGCGACCTCGAGATCGACGTGGAGGATACGGCGGAGATCACGCTGGGATTCGAAAATGGCGCAATCGGGCGCGTTCACGTCGATATGGTGCAGCGCTCACCGGTGCGCGGGCTGCGCATCGTGGGAACGGAAGGCACCCTGACGTGGGATTGGCAGTCGCACCGGGTTCAGGTATACACGGAAGAATCGGAGATGTGGCGCGATCTGCACCCGGCGGTCGAGATGGATCGCAACGAGATGTATGTCACCGAACTGGAACATTTCCTCGACTGTGTAGCGCATCGGACAGAACCGGTGATCGGCGGGGAAGATGGCAGGCGCGTGCTGGAGATTGCGCTGGCGGCGAAACAGTCGGCGGTGGAACAGAGGGTTATTACGCTATGAAGCCAAACGTCACCGGGTTCGTGTTTGCACGGGGCGGCTCGAAAGGGGTGCCGCGCAAGAATATCAGGCCGCTGGCGGGCAAGCCGCTGATCGCCTACGCAATCGAATGCGGGCTAAACAGCCGGTGGATCGACCGGGTGATCGTCTCGACCGAGGACGAGGAGATCGCCGAAGTGTCGCGGCGGTACGGCGCAGAAGTGCCTTTCATGCGTCCTGCGAAGCTCGCGCAGGACGATTCCCCGGAGTGGCTGGCGTGGCAGCACGCGATCCGCGAAATGGAGAAAATCGACGGGAAGCCGGTGGACGTGTTCGTCTGCATCCCGGCGACTTCGCCGCTGCGGGCGGTCGAAGACCTGGATGCCTGCATCGAGAAACTGCTCGATGACGACTCCGCAGACATCGTGGACGATGATACTGATATCGTGATCACGGTGCGGGAAGCGGAGCGCAGCCCGTATTTCAATATGGTCACCCTGTCCGACGACGGCACGGCGCGGCTGGTGATCGAGCCGGAGGGAGAAGTCCACAGGCGGCAGGATGCGCCGGTGGTGTATGATATAACCACAGTCGCCTACGCCGCCCGGCCCGCGTTCATCCTTTCGGCGGGGCGGATTTTCGATGGGCGGGTGAAGGCGGTCGAGGTGCCCAGAGAGAGGGCGCTCGACATCGATACGGGACTGGATTTTCTGTTCGCGGAGTTTTTGATCGGGCAAAAGAGGCCGTGATGCGAACGCTGAAAGACCTGATGAATTTAGAAGGGCGTGCGGCGCTGATCACCGGCGGGGCCGGGCATATCGGCGCGGTGATGGCCGACGCGCTGGCCGAACTTGGCGCGGCGGTGGCCGTGCTGGATATCGACGAGGCGGGATGTGAGCGCGTGGCCGCGCAGATCAACCGCGATTATGGCGTCGAGACGCTCGCGCTGGCGGTCGACCTGTTCGACGAGGCGGCGGTCAAGGCCGCGCCAGGGCAGGTGGCCGACAAACTCGGCAGGCTCGACATCTTGATCAACAACGCGGCGTTCGTCGGGACTTCGAAGCTGGAAGGCTGGGCGGTGCCGTTCGCCGAACAAAGTGTCGATACCTGGCGGCGGGCGCTGGAAATCAACCTGACGGCGGCCTTTGCGCTGACCCAGGCGGCGGCGGGACTGCTGGCCGCGTCGGGACGCGGGGCGGTGATCAACGTCAGCTCGATCTACGGGATGCTGGCCCCGGATTTCAGCCTCTACGAAGGAACGTCGATGGGAAACCCGGCAGCGTACGGGGCAAGCAAGGGCGGGATCATCCAACTGACGCGCTACCTGGCGGCGGCGCTGGCCCCGGACGTGCGGGTGAACGCGATTTCGCCGGGCGGGGTGTGGCGCAGCCAGCCGGAAGCCTTTCACGAACGGTACAAGGCGCGCACGCCATTAAAGCGAATGGCAGCCGAGGAGGACTTCAAGGGGGCGGTGGCCTATCTTGCAAGTGACCTCTCGGCGTACGTGACCGGGCATAACCTGGTAGTCGATGGGGGGTGGTCGGTATGGTAGGGACAATCAGTATTGCCGGGCAGCCGGTTGGTCCGGGTGAACCCTGCTTTGTGATCGCCGAGGCGGGAGTCAACCACAACGGCCAGATCGAGATAGCCCACCGGTTGATCGACGCGGCAGTCGATGCCGGGGCGGACGCGGTGAAATTTCAGACTTTTTCCGCCGACCGGCTGGTGACCGTCGACGCGCCAAAAGCCGGTTATCAGGTCGAGACGACCGGCGGCGACGAATCGCAGTACGCGATGCTCAAACGGCTGGAACTTGGCCCGGAGATGCACCGCCAACTGATGAATCACTGTTGGGATCGCGGCATCCTGTTTATGTCGACGCCGTTCGACGAGCAAAGCGCCGACCTGCTGTATAACTTCGATGTAGCGGTGTTCAAGCTGCCGTCGGGGGAAATTCCCAATCTGCCATTCCTGGCGTATGTGGCGCGGTTCGGCAAACCGCTGATCGTCTCGACGGGGATGTCGACGCTGGACGAGGTCAGGACGGCAGTTCAGACGATCCGGCGGGCGGGCAACAAGCAGATCGCTCTGCTGCACTGCGTGAGCAGCTACCCGACCGCGCCGGAGGATATGAACCTGCGGGCGATGCAGACAATGCGCGCTGCGTTCGATCTGCCGGTGGGGTTCTCGGATCACACGCCGGGGATCGAGATACCGCTGGCGGCGGCGGCGCTGGGCGCGTGCATCGTCGAGAAGCATTTCACGCTCGACCGGAGCCTGCCGGGGCCGGATCACCGGGCGTCGCTGGAGCCGTATGAGTTAGCGGCGATGGTGGTGGGCATCCGCAAGGTCGAGGCGGCGCTGGGCGATGGGGTCAAAGAGCCGCGACCAGGTGAATTAGAAGTGGCGGTGGTGGTGCGCAAGAGCCTGGTGGCGGCCTGCGACATCGAAGCGGGGACGGCGCTCACGGCGGAGATGATCGCGATCAAGCGGCCTGGGACTGGATTGGCACCGGCGCTGCACGACTCGCTGGTGGGGAAAACGACAGTGGTCGCGATACCACAGGGTACGCTGATCAGCCGGGAGATGGTGCGATGAGAACGATCGGGGTAGCGACGACCTCACGGGCGGATTACGGCATCTACAGGCCGCTGCTCAGGGCGATTGTCGACGACCCGGCGCTCGAATTGTATTTGCTTGTCTCCGGGATGCACCTCTCGCCGGAATTTGGACTGACGGTCGAGGCAATCGAGGCGGACGGGTTCGAGATCGGCGACCGGATCGAAATGCTGCTTTCCTCGGATACGCCGGAAGCGATCGCCAAATCGACCGGGCTGGGAATGATCGGGTTTGCGCAGTCGTTTGCCCGCAGGCGGCCCGATCTGCTGGTGGTGCTGGGCGACCGCTTCGAGATGTTCGCGGCAGCGGCGGCGGCGATGCCGTTCGTGATGCCAATCGCCCATCTTTTCGGCGGCGAATCGACCGAGGGGCTGATCGACGAACCGATCCGGCATTCGATCACCAAGATGAGCCACCTGCATTTCACGGCGACCGAAGTTTACGCCCACCGGGTGAGGCAGATGGGCGAAGAACCCTGGCGGGTGACGGTCAGCGGGGCGTTGAGCCTCGACAATTTGAACCAGATCGAGATGCTGACGCCCGATCAATTAGAGGAACGCTACGGCTTCGACCTGAGCGATCCGCCACTGCTGGTGACCTTCCACCCGGTGACGCTGGAATACGAACAAACCGACCGGCATATCGAGGCGCTGTTATCCGCGCTGAACGACTCCGGGAAACCGGTCATCTTTACACACCCGAACGCAGATACTGCCGGGCGCAGAATCATCGAGGGGATCAACCGGTACGTGGGCGAGCATCAAAACGCCTGGGCGGTCGACAACCTGGGAACGCAGGGCTATTTCAGCCTGATGGCGAACGCGGCGGCGATGGTCGGCAACTCGTCGTCGGGGATCATCGAGGCGGCATCGTTCAAACTGCCGGTGGTCAATATCGGGAACCGGCAGCGCGGGCGGGTGCATGATCGGAACGTGGTCGATGTGGAGACGACCCGCGAGGCGATCCTCGCCGGGATCGAGAAGGCGTCCTCGGACAGGTTCCGCGCCGGGCTGGACGATCTGGTCAACCCCTACGGGGATGGCAGGGCGGCGGAGAAGATCGTTACGCGGTTGAAGTCGGTGGAATTGAACCAGGAACTGATCCTGAAGCGGTTCTACGACGGCGGGTGAGGCAATGCAGATTGTGTTCGTGGGCGCGGTGGATTTCAGCCGCCACACGCTGGAAGAGGTATTGAAAAACGGCGGGAACGTGGTCGGGGTGATCACGCTGGAGGCGCAGTACGCCTGGCGGCACGCCGATTTTGCCGACCTCGGCCCGGCGGCGGATCGGTACGGTGTACCCGTGTACCGGATCGACAAGATTAACGACAACGTCGATCTGCTGTGCTCGCTCGAACCGGACGTACTATTCATCTTCGGGTGGTCGCAGTTGATTTCGAGCGAGATATTGGAGGTGCCGCCGCTGGGATGCATCGGGACGCACCCGGCGCTGCTGCCAAAGAATCGAGGCCGGCACCCGCTGATCTGGGCGCTGGTCGAGGGGCTTCAAGAAAGCGGTCTGACCTTCCTATACCTTGACGAAGGAGTGGACAGCGGCGATATCCTGTGGCAGAAACCGTTCCCGATCACGCTGGCGGATGACGCCGGGA
>DAOUES010000017.1:0-5212 GCA_034430335.1 Anaerolineae bacterium
CTGGTCGAAAGGCGAGTGGATCGCCGATGAGCACCTCATCACGCTGCCCGACGACATGCCCCCCGGCGAATATCATGTTGGCACCGGCATGTATCGCCGTGACAACTCCGAGCTGCTCCCGGTCACCGATGCGGCGGGCAGCCCGCTCGAAACTTCGCCGCTGATCATCTTACCGGTCACCTTCGACTATTCCCCGGACTGATGATCTTGTCGGCCATCCCTATAATCGACACAGCCGGAGCGAAACCGCTCCGGCTGTTTTTCGCCTGGTATTATTTTGACCGATTCAAACAAAGCCAACCCTGATCGCCCCCAGGTCGGGGGAGATGTCGCGCAGCGACAGAGGGGTTGCCAATTTACTTGTTCGCGAATCGGTAGCCCACCCCACGTGAAGTCAAAATAAATTCGGGGCGTGCCGGGTTTCTCTCGACCTTCTTACGCAGATAATGGATGTATAACTTCAGGCTGTCGATGGCATCGCCATATTCCCCGCCCCAGGCCTCGGTGACTAATTCCTGCCGCGTCACCACCCGCCCGGCGTTTCGGGCCAGCACACTGAGCAGTGCATATTCTTTCGGTGTCAGGTCGCGCTGCTCCCCGTCGACGACCACCTCGCGGTTCATCAGGTTGATCTGGAAGCGGCCCCCGTCGAATACCAGTTCCTCGACGACCTCGTTGCGCGGCGCGCGGCGCAGGTTGGCCCGGATGCGGGCGATCAGTTCGTCGTTGTCGTAGGGCTTGATGATGTAGTCGTCGGCTCCCATTTCCAACCCTTTGGCCGCGTCCTGGCTGTCGGCGCGGGCGGTCAGAAACAGGATTGGCACGTCGGAGAGTTCACGCAGGCGTCGGCAGACTTCCCAGCCGTCCATATCGGGCATCATGATATCCAGCAGCACCAGGTCTGGTTGGTGGCGGTAGGCCATTCGCAGTCCTTCATCGGCGCGCAGCGCTTTGATCACCTCGAAACCCTTGCGCTCAAGCAGGATGCCCAGCAGCCTTACTGTTGTTTCTTCGTCGTCGATAATCAGAATCTTGTCAGCCATTGGCTATCACCGTATACGCCTGTTGTCTCCTCTTAACCGGACTCCAATTTCTCCCTAACCATCATTGTCACTATACACGGATAAAAAAACACGCGCAACTAATCGGGTGTTCTGTTACCCGGTTTGTGAATCTTGATATCTTTCTGAAAGCTGTCTGCCCTCAACTGCCGATTTTTCTACCGGGTACAATCTGATAGAATAGGGTAGTCAGGCATGGATTCGCCTGCGTGCAGCATATCTTCATGGTATGACCGCTGTTTCCCCTTATAGCGGGTGTTGGCGACTTCTACTGCCGGACAATGGGTCATTGTGCTTCTCGACTTGACTGTGTAAGTGTCGCTCCTACAATCTGACGTACGCTGGAGGAATTGATGCCCAGGAAATGTATCAACTGCGGTGAAGAGATCAACGAGCGGCTGCCGCTTTGTCCTCTCTGTGAGACTTTCCAAACACCGGGGCCTTTGCGACCGGCCCCCCCCGATATCCTTAACTGGAATGGTGAAGACTCATTAGCCGATTGTGATTTTTCTTTATGCGACCTTTCAGGAGCGAATCTGTTCCGAGCCGACTTGAAAGGGGCCAATCTCCAGGGCGCGGAACTGAGGCAGACAAATCTGGCGGAAGCCAACCTTGTAGAGGCTAATTTGCGTGGAGTAAACCTGGCCGCGGCCAAATTGATCCAGGCCGACCTCACCGGGTCGGTTCTGGACGATGCTGTACTGTGGGGAACCAACCTGCGACGGGTGTATCTCTCGGATACCAGTTTCAAGGGAGCCTATCTGCGCGATCTGGACCTTCGTTATGCCTTCATCGAAGCCACATTGTCCAATTCTTATTTGCAAGATGTTGATTTGCGAGAGAGCAATCTTGGTGCCTCCAATTTTGCAGGTGCGAAGCTGTATCGCGTGCAGCTCGACAGCGCGAATCTGGCGAGCGCCAACCTGAAGGGGGCCAAACTGCGGGATGTTACCGGGTCAGGTGTTAATCTGGCGCAGGCAAACCTGAGTGATGCACAGCTTGATGAGGTCAACTTTAGCGAATCGGTAGCTCTGAACGCCAGTTTCCGTAACGGCATATTGAACGTCGTCGATTTTTCCGAGGCCGATTTGAGAGACGTAAATTTTGATGGTGCGCTCCTGCGCTCGATTCATTTTATGGGTGCAAACCTGCGTGGTGCGCGGTTCAAGGCCGCTGACCTGGCGTATTGCAATCTGGAAGCGGCGTCCAGCCTGGCTTTTGCGAACCTTGAAGATTTGTATCTGGACTTCGTCCATCCAACTCGTAAGGACGAAGCGGTTATCGCCCGGCTCAGGCAGATCAGCACACTGGAGGGGGCCACTCTCCCCGATGGAACGGTGCTGCCCGGCGTGAACGACATTCGAACTGCACCCAGCGATGCCTGGCGGGCGGTTTTCAACCGGTGGTGTGATAGTTAGCAGTGTGAAACGAGCAGCACGGTTTATTATACAGGCTGTGATTGAGATAGTTTAGTTATGATGATAAGGCATCTGGTATGGCTACTCCGCATGTTTTGATCGTTGACGACGAAATCGAAACACTTAATCTGGTCGAGATGGTGCTTAATCTTCATGGCTACCGCATTTCGCGGGCGACGAGGCCCAGCGAAGGGCTTGAGATCGCCTGGGCCGAGGTGCCGGACCTGATCATCCTGGACGTGATGATGCCCGAAATGAACGGCTACGAGATGGCGCGAAGACTGCGGGGCAATCCGCTTACCGCCGCCGTGCCGATCCTGATGTTTACCGCCAAAGGCCGGGTCGACGATCTGGCCGAAGGTTTCGAAGCGGGCGTCAACGATTACGTCACCAAACCGGCTCACCCCGCCGAACTCTTGATCCGGGTCAAGTCGCTCCTCGAACGTTCCGGCGGCGGGGCATCTCGCTCCCTGATCCTCGCTTTCTCCGGGACAGAACCGCCGGAGGTGTTTTCCGTCGCTGCGGGCTGCGCCCTGGCGCTGACCGAAATTGCTGAACAGCCGGTGACGCTCATTTCACCCAACGCGGCGCAGGCTGCCTGGAACCCGGGGGCCGTCTCTCTACTCGCTCCCGACGAGGCAGAGATCGATTCGCTCGAGGATATCGTGATCTTCGATCTGGGCGATGATACGGAGCGCCTGGTGCAGGCCGATCATGTCGTCCTGGTTGCCGGGCCGGGGCGGGTCGAACTGGCCGCCGCCGACCGTCTGATCAGGCACTGGGGGCAGGTCGGCGTCGATATCGACCGGATCAGTGTTGCCCTGGTTGCCCGCAGCCTGGACGACCTTTCAATCAGCCTCGACCGGATACAGCATGGTCTGGGTGTGGAGCATCTTTCGCTGATCCCTCCCTTGCAGCCGGGCGAGAAGTCTGCGCCGATCCGCCAGTTTGCCGGTGACCTGTACCGGCGCATTGCCCTTCGGCACTGACCGTCACCCCGGTTTCGGAGCTTCCGGCGGTGGCATTGTCGAACGGCGCACAATTGATTATGATCAATAAGGAACCCACTCATTTTGACCGCCGGGCCAGGGTAGTGATCCACGAGGACGCTGCCGATCTGCTCCCCCGGCTGGTTGGTTTACTAGATGAAGCCGCGTAAAAAGGCGGAGGCGCGCTATGACCCCATCATCCTGGACGGACGAATCTACTGGTAACGACGATACCGAGCGCCGCTACTGGCATATGCTCTCGCGTTATGAACGCCTGCTGGAGATCAGCCGTAACCTGAATTCCACCGTCGTCCTCGACGACCTGCTGGAGAAGATTGTTCTGGCTGCCGCGCATCTCACCGATACCGAGGCTGCGTCGATCATGCTCATGAGCCGTGATGGAACCCTGCGCTTCGAAGCCTCGGTCGACTCCGCGGGTGTTTCGCTCGATTCAATCGAAGTCCCCCTTGAAGGCAGCATCGCCGGTTGGGTGGTTCGGAACGGTCAGCCGCTGGTGATCGAAGACGTGCGGAACGAGCCGCGCTGGTCGAGCACCGTCGACGATTCAACCGCTTTCCAGACCCGCAACCTGCTCGCCGTCCCGATGCACTCCCGCGACAAGGTATTCGGCTGCCTGGAGGCGCTCAACAAGCTGCATGACGCCGATTTCTCCGAGGACGATGTCGATACGCTGAACACGCTCGCGGCCCAGGCGACGGTCGCCATCGAGAACGCCCGCCTCTTCGAGCAGTCCGACCTGATCGCCGAGATGGTCCACGAACTGCGCACGCCGCTCGCCGCAATCAAGGCGACGACCTACCTGATCCTGCGGCCCGAACTCGGCGAGGAGAAGCGCCGGGAGCTGGTGGATACCATCCGCAACGAAACCGACCGCCTCACCCGGATGACCACCGAGTTCCTCGACCTGGCCCGCCTGGAATCGGGGCGCACGCGCCTGGCCGAGAACCCGGTCGATATCTCCCGCCTGTTGAAGGAAGCGCTCGAAACCGTCTGCACCCAGGCCGAAGACTGCAAGCTCGACCTCGAGCTGGTGCTGATCCCCGAAGACGCGGCGATGGTCGTGACGGGCGACGAGGAAAAGCTCAAGCAGGTGACGCTCAACCTGCTCACCAACGCGGTCAAGTATAACCGTGAGGGCGGGCAAATCTGGCTGCGTGCCCAACTCGAATCCGACCGCATCCTGATTCAGGTCGAGGATACGGGCGTCGGGATTTCGGCGGAGAACCTTGAGCACATGTTCGAGAAGTTCTACCGCGTTGCCGATTCGGAGGGCTACACGTCGGGCACCGGGCTGGGGCTGGCGATCACCAAGCGGATCATCGAAGGGCACGGCGGCGAGATCGGCGTCGACTCGAAAGTCGGCGAGGGGACGACCTTCTGGTTTACGCTCCCGCTGCCCGGCATCGAAGAAGGCGATGGCGGATCGTCGACCGGCCAGCCCTGATGAAATTCCTCGCCCTCGAAATCGAAACCCCCGGCCTGGCCGCTGCCGATTTCGCCCCGCACGCCAGAGCCGAGGCTGCCCGCGTCTGGGCGCTGGTCAAGGCCGGGCTGATCCGCGAGACCTACTTCAATCCCGACGATCACACCGCCGTCCTGATCCTCGAAGCCGCCGACCGCACCACAGCGCAGCAGGCGCTCGCCTCGCTGCCGATGGTGCAGGCGGGCCTGATCACCTTCACCCTTGTGCCGCTGGCCCCCTACACCGGCTTCGAGCGGCTGT
>DAOUES010000018.1:0-8891 GCA_034430335.1 Anaerolineae bacterium
TTAAAAACGATAGGGCGACCGCAGGTCGCCCCCTGGGGCGCAGCACGCTGCGCCCGTACGATACCGGATCAGGTATTCGGGTATCCTGATACATCAGAAAAACTGTTCAAAATTCAGGTCTATAAGGCATTGGGTTGTATTGACATTTCACACTGTTTGCCTGACTTACCCCCCCGCCACCGCAAATGCGGTGCCTGCCCCCCTTTGCGAAGGGGGGCGAATCGCGGCGAACGCGGAGGCGTGAGCAGCGATGGGGGGTTTAAAACCCAAATGTCAACAGAGCACCAGAGTGTGTCGGGCAGTGCTCACCGGTCGACGAGGGAGATGGATATGGAAGTGAAGCGCAGCTTACGCAGGCGTCTTACCGGTATCTCTTTGTCAATCTTTTTCATGGCGGCGGTGATACTCGCCTGCGGGGGAGGAAGCGCTCCGCCGCCAACGTCACCGCCCCCGACGGAAGTCCCCGAAGCGGCCCCGGCGGTGGTCGGGCCGCCGCCGGGATCGGATGTCGAAGCGGAGCCGGGCGAGGAGCCGGGCGAAGAACCTGCCGCTGCGCCGGAAGAAGAACAGGCCGGGCGCATCCCGCCGCACCACTCGCTGCCTGTCGAAGCACTGGCCTGGTCGCCGGATGGAACGATGCTCGCCAGCGGCGACAGCAAGGGGATGGTGCTGATCTGGAACCCGGCCACGCTCGAGACGATCGGGATGTATGACCGGGGAGACGGGATCGGTGACCTGACGTGGATGCCCAATACGAGCATCCTGGCGGTGGCGGGCGGCAAAGCCTTCCACGACATCGAACTCGACCCGATCGTGCTGTGGGATGTCCGCGTCGATTCGGTCGTCCATACCTACAACGTCCCGGAGAAGATATCGTGGATCGACGACGTCTCTTTCAGCCCGGACGGGCGGATCGTCGCCGGGAGCGGCGTGCCGCCGGTCATCTACGTGTTCGACGTGACGACGGGCGAAACGTGGTACGAGTTCGAGGCGCACGAAGACCAGGTGACCGCCGTCGCCTGGTCGTATGACGGCACCTGGCTGGCGACCGGCGACCCGGATGGCCGGATCATCGTGTGGAACATGGATACCGGCGAGATGGCCTACGAGATCAGCCTGGAAGATGGCGTGCAGAGCATCACCTGGGCAGCGGATACCTGGCATTTCGCCGCCGGGACCGACTACAACGGCGAGGTGCGCATCTACGACACGCTGACCGGCGATGTCGTCCACACGCTGCCGGGACTGGGCACGCGGGTCGTGGTCGCCTGGTCGCCTGACATCTCGAAGCTGGCGGCGGGTCTCGACGATGGGCGGATCATCGTCTGGGATACGGCGTCCTGGGGAGTCGAGCGGGTCGAGTTTGCCCACAGCAATACGGTGACCGACCTGGCGTGGTCGCCGGACAGCATCTTCCTGGCGTCGGCGTCGGAGGATCAGTCGGTGAAGGTGTGGGATTTGCGCGAGTAGGCTTGTATCTCATAGGGACGACCTGTAACGGAAGGCCCTTGTTTGGTGGGCAAAGGCCGCCCCCCTCTGTCGCTATGCGACATCTCCCCCCGCTGGGGGGCGATTGGGCTGTTGATATTTAATAAGGTTGTTGATGGTTACCGGATCATTCTATAAACTTGCATCAACGCCGGGCTAAGGTTGGTACTCATGGGTAGTAGAATCAATAAGGCGGTGGATCGGGAATCGATCCACCGCCTCTTTGTCGTTCGGTGTATGATGTATAATGGAACAGTGAGCCGCACCTCTTCGAAGCAAAGGGAATGGGCCAGATGTCACAATATATCGGGCGGGATATCGGCGGCTACCGGGTGATCGAGCCAATTGGGTCGGGCGGCATGGCGAAGGTGTTCAAAGCCTACCAGCCTGCCTTCGACCGGTTCGTCGCATTGAAGGTGCTCCCCGAACACTACGCCGAAGACGAAACCTATCTCGAACGCTTCGCGCAGGAAGCGCGGATCATCGCCAACCTGGAGCACAAGTACATCGTACCGGTCTATGATTTCGGCGAAGATCGCGGGATCACCTACCTGGCAATGCGCTATCTGCAAGCCGGGACGTTGAAAGACGTGCTCAAACGGTTCGGCGGGATCGTTCCGCCGGGCGATGCGGCGCGGATCATCAGCCAGGTGGCGAGCGCGCTCGACTATGCGCACCAGCACGGGATCATCCACCGGGACATCAAACCGGCCAACATCCTGATCGACCGGGTGGGCGACGCCTATCTCACCGATTTCGGGATCGCCAAAGTGCTTGAGGCAACCGCGCACCTGACCAAGACCGGGTCGGCGATGGGCACCCCGGCTTATATGGCCCCTGAACACGGGATGGGAACGGGAGTTGATGCGCGGAGCGACATCTACTCGCTGGGGATCGTGCTGTACGAGATGGTCACGGGCCGGGTGCCCTTCGAGGCCGATACACCCTTCGCGGTGATCCTGGCCCATGCCAACGAACCGCTGCTGCTGCCATGCACGGTCAACCCCGGCCTGCCGCGCGAGGTCGAGCGGGTGATCCTCAAAGCCCTGGCGAAAAATCCTGACGACCGCTACCAGACGGCGGGCGGCCTGGCGCTGGCGTTGGTCGCCGCCGTCGGCGAGATGGAAGAAACAATCGAGAGCCGGTCGGCTGACCTGCTGGCGGTCACCGACGAACTGTCGAGCAGCAGGCCCTCCGACCGGGTGACGCAGGATGTCCGGCGGCAGGCGCGGCGCAAACTGAGCGAAGGCCGCCGCAGCCTGGGCTGGGTGATGGCGGCTGTGGTTGGGGCGCTGCTGTTGGGGGTGGTGATCATCGGCGGGCTGTGGATCAGGCAGGCAAACCAGACTGTGGGGCAGGTTGAGCCGCCTACACTGGATGTCGAGGCGACCTTCAATGCTTTGTCGACACTCGCGGGCAATCCAGATGCAACGCTCGACCCGACCCAGGCCGTCGCCCTCGTTCAGCAGATGACGGCCACACAGCGAGCGATCAGCGAGGCAACCAAGGCCCAACAAGACCATGAAATCTACATGACACGAACGCAGGCGGCCCTCAACGTAAGTGCAAGGGAAACCGCGAATGCCCTGACGCCACCCGGCACCCCAACGATCATGCCGACGCCCACTCCGATCACGGACGAGGTTTATCTACCCGGCGAAACCCCGTCGGATCGGTGCCAGCCCGGCAGGGCCACGGCGGGACTGTTCCAGTTCTCGCGTGGGATCGGACGCTGGTCCAGCGAGGAGGCGGCAATGGCCGCCGTCAGCGGGAGCACCCCGGTCGTCAGGGTCAACGGCCAGACGGTTAACCCGATGGACGTATACTTGTCTAACATAGAGTGGCATTCAGACGGGATGAGTGATCCGACAGCCGGATACGGGTTTCACGGGTATTTCACCCTCGAGCTAGGCCCCGGCGAATACGTGATCGAGTCGCAGTGGCTCCACGATTACAAAGCCTGCACCCTGACGGTCACCGAGTAGCTACCCAAGCAGCCGGTCGTAGACTGCCCAGACCTCGTCGGCGGTGTGCGCCCAGGTGAAGGTCGCGGCGCGTTCGACGCCCAGTTCGCCCAACCGGGCACGCAGATCGGGATTGTCGAGCAGCAGTTCAAGTCCACCCATGATCGACTCTACACTTAGCGGGTCGACCAGTGCGGCGGCAACCGGGCCGGTGACTTCGGGGAGCGAAGATATATTACTTGTCAGCACGGGGACACCGGAGGCCATCGCTTCGAGCACCGGCAGGCCGAAGCCTTCGTAGAGTGCCGGGTAAGCAAAGACGGTGGCGGCGCGGTACAGCGCGGGGAGATCGCCGTCGTCGACGAAGCCGGTGAACACCACCCGGCGATCCGGCCCCAACTGTTTGACGTACTCCTCGACCTCGTCGTAGCCCCAGCCTTTTCCCCCGGCGATGACCAGCGTGAAGGCCATCCGCAGGGATTCGGGCAGGCGGTAAAATGCCTCGATCAGCCGCCGGTGATTCTTGCGCGGCTGCATCGTGCCGACGGTCAGCACGAAGGGGCCTTCGGGCAGGCGGTACTTTTCACGCAGATGCCTGACCTGCTCCGGCGTTCGCCCGGTGGAGAAGCGCGGATCGACGCCAAGCGGGATCGCGCTGACTTTCTCCGGGGGCACGCCGTACAAGTCGACCAGGTCGGCGCGGGTCGTCTCCGAGATGGCGATCACGTGGTCGGCGCGTTCGATGGAACGCGGCACGACCGTTTGAAGATATTTGAGCATGCCGGGCATCGTCTCCGAGGGGTAGCGCTCGTAGGAGAGGTCGGGGACGGTCAGGACGGTGCGGGTTTTGCGGCGCGTGGGCGGGAGGGTGAAATCGGTCGCGTGGAACAGGTCGATATCACCCGTCCACAGTTCGACCGGCAGCGGGAGTCTCAGCCGGTGCCACAGCCGGGTGTGGTTCCGCTCGGAGAGGCGCGAGGTGCGGTATTCGAACCGGCCCGGATAGGGGGGGAGATCGCAGACCCTGGCCCCGGCGACGAACAGCCGCACGTCCTGCTCAGGATGCTGTTCGGCCAGGGCGCGGGTCAGCTCGCGGACCAGCCGCCCGATCCCGGCGGACTGGTGCGCGGCGGCGGTGTAGTCGATGCCTATCGCGGTCGTCTGCTGGATCATAATTGGAGGCAGGCCTCCGCTGCAAGCCAGAGCAGCTTTTCACGGGTCGACGTCTGCGCGACCCAATCGCGTTCGTCCCATTCGCCGCCGCTGACATCGTCGCCGCCGTAGAGAATCTGCCCGAAGGTCACGCCCCGGAATTGGGCGATGGCGAAGAAGGCCGAGGCTTCCATCTCGACGGCCAGGCAGCCTTCGGAGCGGCGGAGCCGGACCTTGCCCGGCGTCTCGCGGAAGATGGCGTCGTTGGTCCAGGTCTTGCCGGTGAGATAGGGGATTTTGTGGGCGGTGAGCACCCGCTCGATTGCGGCGACCGCTTCCAGACTGGGGGCGACCTCGCGGCTGGGGGGCAGGTAATGGTAAGAGGTGCCCTCGTCGCGGATGGCCGAAGTGGGGACGATCAGGTGCCCGACGGTGATCTCAGGGTCGAGCACGCCCGCGCCGCCGCAGGCGATGAATTTCTTGCAACCAAGCGCGATCAACTCGTCGAACAGGTAGCCGGAGAGCGGCGCGCCGACGCCGGGCTGCATCAGGGCGAAGCGTCTGCCGCCGAACTCGGCTTCGTAGACCGGGTGATAGCCGATCTCCGAGTAATGCTCGCTGACTTTCTTCAGCCGCCCAGCCTCGTCCAGGGCGGCGATCACGTCGTGGAAGAAACACAATACACAATGCTCGGCGATGTTGATTGGCCCCACGATGGTGGCCGGTTCGATGATCGCCGATGGGTCGTCGTCGTATTCGAGAATAGGGTACCGGCGTTTTGTGAGAGGTCCGGGCATTGCGCCTCCTGCTGTAGGTGGTAGTTATTCTTCCTGGCGCTGGGTATTCCATTCGTCGACGGCATCGAGCGCTTCAGGGGTGCCGATCAGCGTGAGCGCCACCGCCGCCGAATCGCAGATCAGCCCGCGCCAGCCGCGTTCATAATCGCCCAGCATGTCGATCAGGTAGGGGACGGCGTCGACCTCGCCGAACTCGCCCAGGAAGGCGACGGCGTCCTCGCGGGCGTAGGCGTTGTTGCTTTCCAGGTTCTGGTACAGGTAGGGGATCACGACCGGGTCGCCGATCCGCCCCAGGCCGCGCGCGGCAATGTGGCTGACTTCCAGGTGCGGATCGTCGAGGGCTTCGTACAAAATCGCAAGGGCCTGGTCCCAGGAATCCTGCCCGCGAATCTGGCCCATCAATTCGCCGAGCGTCCACACGGCGGCCAGCCGGATGCGCCAGGCCTCGTCATGGGTGGCTTCCAGCAGGGCCGGGACGGACGCATCGCCCAGGCGAACCAGCGCCCCGGCAGCGTAGAGCCTGAGATTGCCGTCGGCGCTGCGAAGCGCGGCGACCAGATCCGGGATGGCGAATGGGTCGCCGAGCAGTCCAAGCGCCTGGGCCGATGCCGCCCGCGCCTGGTGCGACCCGTTCTGCATCAGTTCGATCAGGGTATAGACCAGCCCCGGCTCGCCGAGTTCGGCCAGCGCATGGGCGACGGCGTCGCGCACCGGGCGGCGGCGGTCGTCGAGAAAGCCGAGCAGTTTCTCTGCGGAGTAGCCTTCTTCGAGCATTCTTGATAGATCGCCGATCAGGGACAGAGAATCGGTATCGAGTGAGGAGGCAGGATAGTAGAAAGTATACTCTTGTTCAGGGGGCGGATTGTCGAACATGGTGCGTTGTCCTTCCTTCAGACCAGTATACCTCGTGCTTATAATGATCGTTCGTTTTTCGAATAAGTCAAATCTGTTCGCGGGCCTGCCACTTTTTGAGCGCCTCACGCGCGGTGGGCGTGCCGGTGCGGGCCAGCGCCAATGCCGCCGCATCGCTGACCCGACCGCGCCAGCCCCGGCTCATATCGTCCAGCAGGGGGATCAGCCCATCGACCGCCTGCGGTTCGCGAAGCTGGCCGAGCAGCACCGCCGCGTCCTCGCGGTCGAAGGGATTGTCGCTGTGGAGCATGGTCAGCAGGACAGGGGCGGCGGCAGGGTCGCCGAGTTTGCCCAGTTCGCGGGCGGCGGCGTGGCGCACCTCGTGGTGATCGTCGGCGAGGGCGGATTGCAGGGCCGCGATCCCCTGCTCGACCTGGGGAGGATCGCTGCCCGATTCGAGGATGATTGCGCCCAGCGCCCACAGCGCCGCCAATCGAACGCGCCAATCCGGGCTGCCCACCGCCGAGGGCAGGGCGGGGATCGCCTCCGGGCCGATCAGCACCAGGGCGCGGAGCGCGTGGAGCCGTAGGCTGCCGTCATCGCTGCGCAGGGCATCGACCAGCCCGCCGACGCTGGCCGGGTGGCGAATCTGTCCCAATGCCTGGGCAGCAGCGGAGCGGACGCGGGACGATGGACCGGTGAGCGATTCGAGGAGGCGGGGCACCGCGCGGCGGTCGGTGGCATTGGCGAGGGCCTGTGTCGCCGCTTCACGGACTTTCTTGTGAGGATCGTCGAGGGCGGCGGCGACGGCATCGAGGCAGCGGGGATCGCCAGTGGCGGCCAGTTGGGTCACCGCCCGCCGCCGGATATGCCACAGGGGGTGATCTAGAGCGTCGAGCAGGTGGGTAAAGGCCGCTTCGCCGCCGAGCTTGGGCGCGTAGCCGCCCGCCGGCTGATCGGGTTGGTAGTAGAGCGAGTCTTCACTCAGCGAGGGAGAATAATCGTCATCGGGCGGCGGCGAATGCTTTTTCATATGGATGATTCTGTTCCTACGACCGGTATTGATCGACAACCTTTTCGTACACCGTCCAGGTTTCGCGGGCGGCGCGCTGCCAGGAGAACCGGGCGACGTGGGCGAGGCCCTTCTCGCGCAGATCGTCACGCAGGGCGGGGTCGTTCATCAGGGTGCGGAGGGCGGCGGTGATCTCGCCGGGGCATTCGGGGTCGAAGGTCAGCGCGGCGTCCCCGGCGATCTCGCCGACGCTCGAAGTCGACGAGCAGGCGACGGACGTACCGCAGGCCATCGCCTCCAGGACGGGTAATCCAAACCCCTCGTAGAGCGAAGCGAGCACCGATGCCGTCGCCCCGGCATAGAGTGGGGGGAGATCGTCTTCGGGAACATAGCCGGTGATGATCACCGCGTCGCGCTGGTCGAAGCGGTCGAGCGCCTCGTAGAAGCTCTCGACCAGCCAGCCCATCGACCCGGCGATCACCAGTTTGAGGTCGGGGTGTTCGTTTCGTACCACCGACAGGGCTTGGACCAGCCGGGCGAGGTTCTTGCGCGGTTCGATGGTGCCGACCGCGAGCAGGTAGCGGTCGGGGAGATCGTATTTACGGCGCACCGCCGCGACTTTATCGGCGGGCTGGGGCTTAAAGTGTGGGGCGGCGGCTTCGTAGACGACGCTGATCTTTTCCTCTGGCGTGCCGTACAGCCGCACCAGGTCGCGCCGGGTCGACTCGCTGATGGCGATCACGTGGTCGGCGCGTTTCACGTAGAGCGGCATCGCCGCGTTGAGATACCAGTAGTTGAGCCGCTTGTGGTGCTGGGGAAACAGGTTGAAGATCAGGTCGTGGACGGTCAGGACGGTTGGGACGCGGCTGACCGGCGGGAGCAGGTGCTCGGTGGCGTGGTAGAGATCGGAACCGGCGGCGGCGCGGTTATAGGCGATGTTGAACAGTTGGCCCATCCAGACGGCCATCCGCCAGGGCTTGTACCCGGCGCGGGCGGTTTCGAGGGGGAGACCGGCCAGGGCAGGGGGGATGGTCGATTGCGGGGTGCGGTTGGCGAAGAGCCGGACGCTGCCGGGGTGCTGATCGGCGACCGCCTGGGCGAGCGCCGCCGCGTAGCGGCCCAGCCCGGCCTTCCCGTTGATGGCTGCTGAAACGTCGATGGTTACTTTCATGAGTTGAGTGTATCCTGAAATGACGCACCCGAAAAGAGAAAAGGATCGCCCATGAGAACCGGCGAGGGTTCGATCTATAGGCGTCAACGAGGTATCTTCACTGCGTCGATAACGCAACGCTGCGCTCCGGCAGGCGTTATACAAACAGAAACACCTGCGGATTTTCACCCGCCGCACGAGGAGACTGATGGTTCACCAGGATATCCGCTACCCCCGGCGTACATGGCTGCACAAGCCCATCATAAGATTGATGCGTTTGCTCGTCAAAATGTTTTCACGTGTCCATGTCGAGGGAACTGAAAACGTTCCTGAAGAAGGCCCGTTCATCTACGTGAGCAACCATCTCCACTACTTCGATACCCCGGTGATCGGCACGAACCTGCCGCGCATTCCCCGCCCGCTGGCCGCCGAAAAATATGAGAAGCACATCTTCGGGCCGCTGCTGAAAATCCTCG
>DAOUES010000019.1:0-8282 GCA_034430335.1 Anaerolineae bacterium
AACCGCGCCCGCCCGATTGCCCAGGATACTATCGCCGAAGCCCGCGAAGCGATGGGCCTCACCAGCCCGCTCACCGACCGGGTCATCGACCTGTACCGGTGAATAATGTCAAACGGATTGTACGGGCGCAGCGTGCTGCGCCCCCGGTCGCCGTAGGCGACCTACCGGTTTTAGCCCGGTGGCTTTAGCCCCGGGCAGCAAGGATCGCCAGGAGGTGCTCGCCGATACATAAACCGGTCGCCAACCCGACTCAATCCCTGGAAGGTTCGTCCACGCTCAGAACGTTGCGCAGGTTCTTAACGTGAGTGTGAACCTGAAACATTGATCAGTTCTGTATCAACCAAGGAGGAGTCAAATGGGTGACGATAAAACCCGCAAGTATGTGCTTCCTGAGACTGAGATGCCGGAAGCCTACTACAATATTCAGGCCGATCTGCCGGTGCCGCTTCCGCCGGTGCTCCATCCGGGCACCCTGGAGCCGGTGACGCCGGACGATCTTGCCCCGCTGTTCCCGATGGCGCTGATCATGCAGGAAGTCAGTATCGAGCGCTATCACGAAATCCCGGAGCCGGTGCAGGACGTCTATCGCATATACCGCCCCAGCCCGCTGATCCGGGCGCGTGGGCTGGAAAAGGCGCTCGATACCCCGGCGAAGATTTACTACAAGAACGAAGGCGTCAGCCCGCCAGGGTCGCACAAACCGAACACAGCCATCGCCCAGGCTTTCTACAACAAGCAGGAAGGCGTCACCAAGATATCGACCGAGACCGGTGCCGGGCAGTGGGGATCGGCGCTGTCGATGGCCTGCGCCATGTTCGATATCGAATGCACTGTCTTCATGGTCCGCGTCAGCTACGATCAGAAGCCCTACCGCCGCGCGATGTGTGAGACCTACGGCGCGACGATCTACCCCAGCCCCAGCGACCAGACTGCTGCCGGGCGCGCCATCCTTGCCAAAGACCCCGATTGTCTCGGCTCGCTCGGCATTGCCATCTCCGAGGCGGTAGAGGTCGCCGCTACGAACGACGACACCAAGTACAGCCTCGGCAGCGTGTTGAACCACGTCCTGATGCACCAGACCATCATCGGCCAGGAAGCGCTCAAGCAGTTAGAAATGGCCGATGCCTACCCGGACATAATCGTCGGCTGCACCGGCGGCGGCTCGAACTTCGCGGGGCTGGCTTTCCCGTTCATCGGCCAGCAGCTTCGCGGTGAGGCCCAGGCGCGCGTCATCGCCGTTGAACCCGCCGCCTGCCCGACGCTCACCAAAGGCCCCTATGCCTTTGACTTCGGCGACACCGCCCACCTTGCCCCGGTTGTCAAGATGTACACCCTGGGCAGCACCTTCGTCCCGCCCGGCATCCACGCCGGCGGCCTGCGCTATCACGGCATGGCCCCGCTCGTCAGCCACCTGGTCGATCTCGGCTATGTCGAGCCGGTTGCCCTGCATCAACTCGATGTCTTTGCTGCCGGTGTCCAGTTCGCCCGCTCCGAGGGGATCATCCCTGCGCCAGAGTCGAACCACGCGATTGCTACCGTGATCAACGAAGCCCTGCGCTGCAAGGAAGAAGGCTCCGAGGAGACGATCCTGTTCAACCTCAGCGGGCATGGTCACTTCGATATGGGCGCTTACATCGCTTATCACGATGGTCAGCTTGTCGACTATGATTATCCTGAGGAAGAGATCGCAATGGCATTGGCCGGTTTGCCGGTTGTTTCCATCGAAGCCACCGGCGATTAGTTTGCTTGATTTGCCCAGAGGCATGCATAGGGGGCGGAACTTGTTTCCGCCCCTGTCCGCACGGTATTGGATGGTCGCCTGATGAGTTTTTCGTAGAAATCGGTGCTGCGCCGCTGCAAGTTGACTGGTGGTCCGGCGATGAAAAAGACGTTTGAAGAAATAGATATCCAACTCAGTTTGTTTCATCTGATTCTTTTGACCATGTTTGTTTATATCGTCCTTCATCTCCTGGATGAACAGATACTCGGCTTCCCTGACTGGGCCGAAGCGCGCTGGAAAATTCCAAACTATGTCACTTTCATGTGGCTTCAGCACAATGGGTACTTCGTTGCCTTTGTGGGTGCGGGTTTTATGCTCTATCGCCGCAGTCCGCAGGTATTGCTTCCCATCGGCCTGGGAATTGTCATCTGGGGATTGATGACCTTTCTCGGTCACCTCGTCTATTCGATCATCAGGCTGGAATATTCTCCTGGTTTGTTCTCCGGGCTGTTCTTTATGGCGATAGCCATCCTGGTATACCAGCGGCTTCGCCGGTCAGGTGAACTGTCCCCCGGCACGATACTGCTGGCCATCCTGGCTGCGTTGCTATATTGGATAGTGCCGATATGTCTCTTTATTGGAATCGATAGGCTCTTCGGGTTGTCGTTGCCCGCCGTGTGATGATCCGGCCTGTCTGCAGGCATAGAGACTGCGAAAAAGTGATTGACATCCACTTTAATTGGGGGTTAGAATACGTTCACAGTTCCAGGCTAAGTTCGATTGATTCCCATTTTGAAATACGTTAATTCCAATAACGATTTAGTGATGGGCATCCACAAAAATGCTGGGCTGTAAATACGGCTGGGGGATGGTTAGATATGGTGTCGTCAACTGTATCAACTGATGAGTCTCAACTTGATTTCGCTACTTTGCTCGAACAGTCATTTGAAGACCTCGAAAGCGTGTCGCGGGGCGATATTCTCACCGGGACGATTCTGGCTGTCGATGACTATGGCGTCATCGTCGATGTCGGCTTGAAGCGCGACGGTGTCGTCCCCCGGAGCGATGTCGAGGCGATGGGCGAGGCGTTTCAGTACAAAGTCGGGCAGTGCGTCTCGGTGATGGTGATCAGGGCTGAGGATCGCGACGGGAATCTGGTTGTTTCGCTCCATCAGGCGGCTGCCTGCAAAGATTGGGACGCGGTGCGTGAATTGATGGACAATGATCAGATGTTCACCGGGCCGGTGATCGCCGTCAACCGGGGCGGCTTGATCGTCCCCTTCGGTGAACTGCGGGGCTTTGTCCCGTCCTCGCATATCTCCGATCTGCCGCGTGGCGACACCGACGAGGAACGGCTCGCTGCCTTGCGGCAGTTCGTCGGCCAGGAGCTTATGCTCAAGGTGATCGAGGTCAATCCGAGGCGGCGTCGGCTCGTCCTTTCTCAGCGGTTGGCTTTCTCCGACGTACAGGAAGCGGCCAAAGATCGGCTTCTTGAGACTCTGAATGTTGGCGATGTCGTCAAGGGAACCGTCAGCAGTCTGCGCGATTTCGGCGCATTTGTCGATATCGGTGGCGCTGACGGGCTGATCCACGTCTCTGAACTGGCCTGGTCACGCATTGACAGTCCCGGCGAGGTTGTCCAGGTCGGGGAGCAGATCGAAGCCAGTGTCATCCAGGTGGATCGAAACAAGAAACGCATTGGCCTGAGCCTCAAGCAGTTGCAGCCCAATCCCTGGGAAGAAATCGAAGAAAATCTGGCAGTCGGGCAACTGGTTGAAGGAACCGTGACACGTGTGGTATCATTTGGGGCGTTCGTCGAACTTGATAGAGGCATCGAGGCACTGCTTCATGTCTCTGAAATGGGTGATCAATCGCCCGGTGAAGAGAACGGAAACGTCGCCATCGGCGACCGCATCCGTGCCCGGATCATTACGCTCGATCCCCGGCGGCATCGCATGGGACTCAGCGTTAGAGATATGGCTGCCGGTGCGGGTAGTTGACCCGCTGTAAATCGGGCAGGGGATCGTCGCCCATTTACGATGACGAACGAGAAATCAAAAACAGCGAGGGGGTGAGACCCAGATTGGCTAAAGTAGTTCTTCGTCCTGGCGAAAGCCAGGAGCAACTGTTGAAGCGCTTCCGCAAGGAAGTAGCAAAAAGCGGCGTTCTTAGCACGGTTCGACGGAAGCGTTGGCATGTTAGCAAGAGCGAGCTTCGTCGTATCCAGAAGAAGAAGGCGATGCGCCGTATCCGTCGGCGAGTCGCCAAACTTCAGCGGCGAGGCGGCTGATCGAATTGGGCGGTTTCATAACCACGAGGTAAAGAAAGGGTCGCATGGGCTCTAAAGATAAAATAGAAGTCGAAGGCACCGTCACCGAAGCTCTCCCCGGGATGATGTTCCGGGTAGAGCTGGAAGATGGACATGAGGTGCTCGCCTATCTCTCCGGCAAGATGCGCAAGTATTACATCCGCATTCTGCTCGGCGACCGGGTGCGGGTTGAACTCTCGCCTTACGATCTCGAAAAGGGGCGTATCGTCTATCGGTATAAAAAAGGTGCCTCTGGCCCTGTTGAGGACGATATGTAACAAGTTGTGCGGCCCGTGTAATATCGAGTTGAGCGGACTGGCTGCCGCCCTGAAAATGGGGTGGTGTCAGTCCGTTTTGTTTTGGTTCGATTCCGGCGGCCACCGGTTGAGCAGCACGGCGTGGAGTGTGTCCAGCCGGTCGGCTATTGAAAACGGCAGTTCGCCGTCGAAGACGATCTCCGCCGCTCCCCGCAGCCACTCGTCGATTGAGTTGGCGGCATAGGTCCAGCCTTCTTCGTTCTTCACCCTGGTGAGCCGGGCTGCCCAGTGTGCGGCGATCCCGATATAGCGCAGCGGCACCCAGGTTGCCATCCGTTCCAGCAGTTCGTCCGGCGTGCTGAGTGGGTAATGTTCCAGCAGTTCCCGGTGCCGGTTCCGGTCGGCGAACCATGTCAGGAATATGCCCAGGTCGGCAACCGGGTGGCTGAGTGTCAGTTCCTCGAAGTCGATCATCCGCAGCCTGCCCTGCCGGTTGACCATGAAATTACCCTGGTTCGGGTCGTTGTGGGTGGGGACGATCAGCCCGACCGGTTCCGGTGTGGCGATCTCTACTTCGATCCGGTTGATCAATTCGCTGACGATCTCCGTTACATCGCTGATCTCGACCAGGCCCGCCTCCAGCCAGCGACCGGTTACCGCTTCGAACCACCGCTCGCGGGTCTCGCTGAACAACTGTTGAATAGGCTGCATCCGCTCGATATCCACTTCGGTCAGGTTGCCGTATAGAGCCGCCCGGAGCGGAACATAAGTATGCAGGCGCGAGAATAAGGTGATCGCCTCGACCGCCCGCGCCTCGATCTCTTCCCGGGTAATCGGTTTGAGTGCTGCCTCGACGATTGCGGCGCGGCGTCCGAGCACCTTGCTCTTTGGTGTCAGGCCCAGCACGCGCGGGCCGACGTGGGCATCGTAAAGAATCGTGCTGATCTGCATATGCCGCCAGCGGTCGGGGAAGTCGTCGGCAGACCCGATCAGGTAGCGGATGTAGGCCCAGGCTTCGCCGTTGACCGATACCTGCCAGACATGTTTGGCCGCCCACCGGCTGACCAGTTTGAAAGTGGGTCTTCCCGGCGGGTTGACATCCAGTTCGCGCAGCAGGGCGGACAATCCATCCGGGGTGGCCGCCAGGTGTCGTGTGCGCCCCGAACCGGGTAGGCCAGGATCATTGGTCACGCTGTTTGCCTTTCGGTGGTAATCAGCAGCCAGTCGCCGCGTTGTTGGATGTCTCTAACCGTCAGGCCGATCTGCTCGAGCGCGCTGCAAACCTCGTCCTGCTGCTCGTCGATGACGCCTGAGAAGATGAACCATCCGCCGGGAACGATGATCTTTTCCAGGCCGTTCGGGGCCAGTGATAAGATGATTTTCGCCGTCAGGTTCGCCAGCCCGATCTCGAACTGCTTGCCCGCTGCCAGCAGTTCCTCTACCGAGCCTTTGCTGACCCTGATCTGCTCCGCGACCCCATTTCGCACGGCGTTTTCCTGCGCGACCTGCACCGCCTTCTCGTCGATGTCGACCGCCGCCACCTCCCCGGCTCCCAGCCGGGCGGCGGCGATTGCCAGTATCCCCGATCCCGTGCCCAGGTCGGCAACCGTCATCCCGGGTTTGATCGACCGTTCGCATGCTTCCAGGCACAGTTGTGTGGTCGGGTGAGTCCCCGTCCCGAACGCCATCCCTGGGTCCATCTCGATCACGATGTCGTTCTCTTGCGCCTCGACATCGATCCATGCCGGTTTGATCAGGATGTGCTCGCCGATCCGCACCGGGTGGTAATGCCGCTTCCAGGCGTCGGCCCAGTCCTCCTCCTCGATTGTCTTGAACGTCGGTTTTGGGATCGGGTAGAGCAGCCGCAGGTAATACAAACCCTGTTCGATCTGTTCCCTGACCGTCTCTGTGTTTGCGTCGGCGGGGAAATAGCCGCGCACCACCAGCGGCCCTGCCGGGCGTGGTTCGTCTTCCCAGGCTTCGCCTGGAAACAACTGCTCGATGGCTATTCCCTGGTGGACGTATCGGCGCAGCACGTCGGCGGCTGCTTCCGCGCCTTCTCCGTCCACCTGGAGCGAAACTTCGATCCAGCTTGTCATAAATGGCTGTTCTTCCTATCTGGTGTACCGGGTCAGGTTGGGGTGTCAGGTTGTAATCCGGTCGTTTTTTTTCAGAACCCCACGCCCTGTGGAGTGTTCGTTTGGTTAGTACGACTATAACAGTGATCAATGGTGATAGCGAATTTGCCGGTAGATGCCTGAGATGTAGGCTTTCCGTTGGCTCAATATCTGTTGACAGTCTATCACCGGCACGGTAGACTACGGCTCACGTTAAAAATATCAGATCAGGTTAATTGGAAAGACGGCTTCTCATCCTGAGAGGTGGAGGGACCGGCCCTTTGAAGCCTCGGCAACCGCCTGATGGTCAGCTATGCTGGCCAGGGGAATGGTGCCAATTCCGTCAGAGTGACTCTCTGTAGGACTTTGGAAGATGAGAAGAGACGCCAGACACTGGAATCAATCCTGTTGCGCGCCTCTTCTCGCATGAGAGAGGCGTTTTCCTTTTTGCCCGCAGCAGGAGGAATAAGTAATCATCATGACCGACCGTAATATCGTAGTAACCAAGGCAATTGGGACCTGGATCGAGGATCGCCCGGTTGAGATCGTCGAGCGCAAGGGTATCGGCCATCCGGACAGTCTGTGCGACGGGATCGCCGAGCGCATTTCAGTCGAATATACCCGCTGGTGTCACGAACACCTCGGCGCACCGCTCCACCATAATTTCGATAAAGTCCAACTGGTCGCGGGTGATGTCGACGTCAGGTATGGGTACGCCGAACTGCTCAAGCCGATCCGCATCCAGATCGCCGGGCGCGGCACGCCGATTGCTCCCGACGGCACCAAAATCCCGATGGATGCCATCGCCATCAACGCGGCGAAGGCCCATATCCGCGAAACGATGAAACACCTCGATCCCGACCAGCATTGTGTGATCGACAGCTACGCCGGGCACGGCTCAAGTGAGCTGATGCACGCCGTGAATGAGGTCACCGCCAACGATACCAGCTTTGGCTGTGCGCACTGGCCCTATTCACACCTTGAAGAGTCCGTGTACGAAACCTGCAACTACATCAACCTTGACTTGGTCAACCAGTTCCCCGTCGGCGAAGATGTCAAGGTGATGGGTGCCCGCGTTGCCGGTCAAACCGTCCTCACCTGCGCGATTCCCTTCATGGCCCGCGAGATCAGGGACGCCCAGGAGTACATCGAAGCCAAAGACGCGGTGCAGCAGGCCGTGCAGACCTTTGTCGATAACCTGAACTCACAAAAGGTCCGGGTTGATGTCAACACGGCTGATAACGTCGAAGCGGGTGCCGTCTACCTGACACTGACCGGCACCAGCGCCGAGATGGGCGACGACGGTTCTGTCGGGCGTGGCAATCGTGTGACGGGCGTCATCGCGCCTTTTCGCTGCGCCTCACTCGAAGCGGCAGCGGGCAAAAACCCGATCAGCCATGTCGGTAAGCTCTACAACGTCCTATCGCTGCTGGCGGCCAGGGATATCGTCGATCAGGTCGCCGATGTCAAACAGGCCGAGGTCTATATTCTCAGCCAGATCGGCAAGCCCCTTGACCAGCCCCTGGTGGCGACGGCCAATGTCACGACGATCAGCGGCGATTTGACCGACGCGGTGAGAGCCGAAGTCGCCGCCGTGCTCGACCGTCAGTTGAGTGACATGGTTGGCCTGCGTGAAGTGCTGTTGAATCAAACCGTCTCGATGTACTAAACTGCTGTACCGTTGATGGAGAAACGAAGGCTGGGGGATTTCCTCCAGCCTTTTTGTTAAACATACGATTCAAGCTCCATCTGCCCCCTTGGGGGAAGTGGCGCGAAGCGCCAAAGGGGGTAGGGGGTGTGTCAGACTGTTGAATAATCAGCGCCAGCCGTCGAATATAACGATCCACCTGCCGTCTGTGCTATACTCATCCGTAGTTGAA
>DAOUES010000020.1:0-12585 GCA_034430335.1 Anaerolineae bacterium
GCTGACGAAACCCTCGAAGAACAGTCCGTCGGGGCGGGAGAGGGGGAGATCGTCTTCCGGGTTTCGCTGCCGGAGGGCTTCAAGATCAACGACCTGGTCGAGTCTGAGATCACGATATCGACCGCCGAAGGCAGGGTGATGGTCGACCCGATAGGCGCGCTGGTGCTGATCGACGATACACGTGAAGCGCGTATCCCGGCCATTTTCGAAGAAGGCGATGATACGCTCTACGCCAACATGACCCTGTATTACTGCCGGACGGGCGAGGAAGCGCTGTGCTTCCTGGAATCGCTGACCGTCGAAGTGCCGGTCAGTGTGGGTGGCGACGCAGCAGGTGATGTGCTGACCGTCGAACACGAAATCGTGCCGCCGGACGTGTAGAAGTCGAGGGGATCAGGTGCCCCAGTCGCGGACGTAGAGGAAATCGTGGCCAACGGTGCGCTGCGACAGCTTGGCAACCACCGGCAAACGCCGCTTGTAATGGGTTCGCTGCACGGTGAGCCAGACCTGCTCGACCAGCTTGCGCTCGAAACCGGCCCCAATCGCCTCGTCGAGCGTGTAGCGCCGGTCGACCAGCAGGTAGAGAATCTGGTCGGCTTCGTCGTAGGTGTAGCCCAGTTCGGCCTCGTCGGTCTGGCCGGGCCATAGATCGGCGGACGGCGCTTTGTCGACGATCTCCGCAGGAACACCAATCGTTCGCGCTAGCTGCCGCACCTGGCACTTGTACAGGTCACCGATGGGTTGGAGCGCGGCGGCGCTGTCGCCGAACAGCGTCGAGTAGCCGAGCAGCGTTTCAGTCTTGTTGCTGGTGCCCATCACCAGCGCCCGGTCAGCCGCCGACCGGTCGAAGAGGATGATCATCCGCTGGCGGGCCATGATATTGCCCCGGCGCAGCGCTGACAGATCGGGAAACAGATCGAACAGCGGGTCGACCATCGGGGTGATCTCAACCGTCAGCGAGCGGATACCCAGGGCATCGATCACCAGTTGGGCGTGATCGATGCTGGCCTGTGAGGAACTCTGGTAGGGCATTCGAACGCCTAGAACGTTCTCCGGGCCGAGCGCTTCGGCGGTGAGATAGGCCACCAGCGACGAGTCGATCCCACCGGAAAGACCCAGCACCGCCCGCTCGAACCCGGCGCGGGTGACCTCGTCCTGGATGAACGCAACCAGCGCCCGCCGGGCAAGGTCGGTATTAATGTCTAGCTGGTCAAGATAATGATCAACGCTCATGGCTTATTCCTCGTCACAACGTTCACGCATGATGCGTTCCAGGGTGCGCGCGGTCAGCGCGGTGCGCTCGTCGCGGAGCAGGGGCAGCCGGGCGCGGGTTCGGTGAAGCTGGTTAAGGTCGATGGCGGCCACCAGCAGGTGCTCGTCGAGGTAGGGAGCCTGGGCGACCAGTTCGCCATCGGGATCGTAGATCAGCGAGCCGCCCCAGAAGATGAACCCATCTTCAAAGCCAACCCGGTTGGTGTGAACGACGAAGTCGGTGAACAGCCCCGCGTAGGCCTGGTTGACCCGTTCGACCCAGCGCACGCTCGCCATCTTGTCGCCGGTATCGAGGCCGCGCCCTGGGCTGGCCGACATCATCAGCAGCAGTTCGGCCCCATCGAGCCAGAGCAGAGTCGGCGGGCTGGCGTGCCAGAAGTCTTCGCAAAGCAGCATCCCGATCCGGCCAAAGCGGGTATCGAAGGCCCGCAGGTCGTCGCCCCAGGCGAAGTAGCGCCCCTCATCGAACAGGGTGTAGGTCGGCAGATAGACCTTCCGGTGGACGTGGAGCAGTTCGCCCCGGCTGAGATAGGCCGCCGCGATATAGAAGCGGTGGCGCGAGTCCTCGTCAACATAGCTGACTACAATATCAAGGTCGTGACTGGCTTCAAACAATGGCTTGAAAACCGGATGATCGGGTGCTGGCCGGATGGCAACTTCGTAGGTGAGGTCCTGGAGATTGTAGCCGGTCAGCGAAAGCTCCGGGAAGCAAACCAGATCGACTCCCTGCTGGCGGGCCTGCTCGATATAGGCCATATGCTTTTCGAGGTTGACCTTTACATCGCCCAGTACCGTATCGATCTGGGCCAGGCCAAGTGTAAGCTGCATGGTCGCCTCCTTATTCCCCGGTTTGCTGCGGTTCGGTGGGAGTGGTTTTCGCAGTGCGCCTGCGCTTCCAGGCGGTGATCAGCGTGAGGACGATCCCCAGTGCGGCAACGGCGAGGTCGAAAACCTGGTCGATCCTGAACTGCCCAAACATCGGAACGGAATCACCCCGGTAAAACCCGATCCCGAACATGCCCAGTCCCAGCAGCGCCAGAACGGGCCATATCCGCACGCCGGGCCGCCGGATGACCCGGCTGAGGACGATACCGGCGATCAAAAGTACGATACCCAGCGCAATCCCATATAGTTGGGTCGAGAAGCGAGGGATGACCACGTTGTACAGGTCGGGGAGTTCGGCGACCAGATAGGGCGGGTAATCGGCCAGTGACCGGATTTCACGGCCATAGGCGCAGCGTGAGAGCAGGCAGCCAGCATGTGTCAGCCCGACGCCCAGCGCAAGCGGGATCGCGACCGTATCAAAGGCCGTTCGCCAGTCGATTTTCAACAGGCGGCAGGCCGCCAGCAGGCCGATCATCCCCAGGACAATCGCAAGGTGCCAGCCCAGCCCGCCGTTCCAGACCTGGAGCAGCTCGACGGGGTGCCCGGCGAAGTACTCCCAATGGATGATCCCGTGCTCGATCCGCCCGCCGACGATCCCGGCGATCAGCGCCACCAACCCGGCATCGACCCAGGCGTGGGCGCGCTGCTGCTCACGCTGTCCGCGCCAGGCGAGCGCCCCCAACCCGACAATGACTGCCACGTCGAGCAGCGCGGTGTAACTCTGGACAACGATCCGGCCTATCCGGAATAGTTCAGGATGCATAGCAGCTATGATAACAGTTCCGGCCAACGAGCAGCAAAAACGTTGGCAGAACAAACTCCCAGAATTTGGGGAGGGGATAGGGCCTTATCTCTGCTATAATCTGGTAGAATAGCATTTCTATGTATTTGTATTGATGTTCAGGAGGAAAGAGTCATATGGCTATCAAAGCCGTGCTTGGCTTTTTAATTGCTGTATTTTCGATAGGTATCCTGGCCGGTATCGCACTGGCCGTGATCAACGCGCAGCGTGGTCGGCGCACCCAGCCGGGCACACTGATCGCCATCATCGGGGCGGTGGGTGTACTGTTAATTGCCCCGTTGAATGCCGGGTTGGTTCTGGTCGAGCCAAACGAAGTAGGCGTCGTATTCCGCCAGACGGCGCGTGGTGCCGCCGCTTTGCAGGAACCGCTGCAAACAGGACTTGCCTGGGTGATCCCGTTTGTCGACCAGGTGATCGTCTACGACGTAAGCCAGCAGAGCGTTACGATGGCGGGTGGATCAGGTAGTGAGTATAACCAGACACAGGTCGGTGTGGATGGAACCTACAGCGCGGTCCGCGCGACCTCCAGCGATGGGCAGGTCGTATACGTCGATGCGACCATCATCTTCCGCCTGGATGCCTCTCAGATCAATGATATTCACCGGAACTGGCGTACGACTTATATCGAGGGGTTTATCATCCCGCAGGTGCGATCTGAAATCCGGAATCTCGTTTCGACCTATGGCGCCGAAGAGATTTACAGCGGCGGGCGTGCCGAACTGGAGACGCAGGTTTCCGATGCATTGCGCGAACCGCTCCAGCATGAAGGTTTTATCCTTTTCGACGTGCTGATCCGTAATATCGAGTTCTCGACCCAGTTCACCGATGCGATCGAGCAGAAGCAAATCGCCGAACAGGAAGCCCAGCGGGCTGCCTTCCGCGTGCAGCAGGCGACCCAGGAAGCCGAGAAAGCCCGTGTCGATGCCCAGGGACGGGCGGACTCGGTCGTCATCGAAGCCGAGGGTGACGCGCAGGCGACAGTGATCCGCGCTCAGGCCGAATCGGAGGCGCTCGACCTGATCAACCAGATCATCTCCCAGAACCCCGACCTGATCCAGTGGCAGTATATCAATGAGCTTGGCGAAGATGTCCGCGTGATCATCGTGCCGAGCAACAGCCCTTACCTTTTCGACCTGCAAAGCCTGATGGGGGCAGCCGGGGCCGAACCGGTCGCCACGCCGGTTCCGACGCCAATGGTCGAACCCGAAGAAAAACCCGCCGAATAAGCGATCTCCATTAAGTTTCAAGCCCTTACCCGCCCGGTAAGGGCTTTTCTTTTTGCCTGAAGACTTGTCGAAAAGGGGAATCGGCTGTATCACTATCACCAGCCAGAGGAGGAGATAGTGACCACACCGCAGACAAAACACGCCTATTTCGAAGGCGAAATCGTACCGATTGAACAGGCCACCGTCAGCGTGATGAACCAGACCTTCAACTACGGGACGGGCGCTTTTGGCGGGATCAGGGGCTACTGGAACGACGACGAGCAGCAGCTTTTTTTGTTTCGCCCGGCGGATCACTTCCGGCGGCTGCTCGATTCGGCAAAGCTGCTCCGCTTCAATCTCGGCCACACGCCTGACAGCCTGACCGCCGCCCTGCGCGAGCTTCTGCAAGCCGAAGGCTGGAAAAACGACGTTTACATCAGGCCGCTGGCTTATGTTAAAACGGAGGGAATCGGGGCGCGGCTGCACAACCTGGATCACGATATCGCCATGTTTTCCGTTCCGTTCGAGAGCAAGTTGAAAGAACAGGGAGCGCACGTCACGTTTTCGGCGTGGCGGCGCGTCGACGACAACCACATCCCGCCACGTGGGAAGATCATCGGGGCGTACGTCAACTCGGCGCTGATCAAGAGCGACGCGGTGCTGGCCGGGTTCGACGATGCCCTGGTCTTGAACAACGATGGTCACGTATCGGAGAGCAGCGGATCGAACTTCTTCATGGTTCGCAACGGTGTTGTCAGCACGCCGCCGGTCACTGCCAACGTGCTGGAAGGGATCACCCGCCGCACGCTGATCGAGCTGATGCGCGTGGAACTCGGCCTCGAAGTCGCCGAGCGGCAGATCGACCGCACCGAGGGCTACCTTGCCGATGAAGTTTTCCTGTGTGGAACGGGGGTTCAGCTTGTCCCGGTGACAATGGTCGATCACCGCCCGGTAGGAACCGGCGAACTCGGATCGATAACCCGCACACTGTATGACCTGTTTTCCCGGGTAGTGCGGGGCAAAGTCGAGAAATACCGGCAGTGGAACATCCCGGTTTATGGCTGACTCAAAAGAGCCTGCCGGTAGATTTTTATCTACCAGGACAGGCTCTCTATCATCGTTTGGGAAGATCAGAACTGCCAGCGCGGATCGCCAAATCGACCTAAAAACCCGGAGGCAAAAGTCAGCACCAGGAGCGGGAAGGCCAAGATCGCCACTCCTACCGATAGCTGGCGTGTTGCTTCGTTCCCTCCCATCCCGGCAGTGATCACGGGAATGATAAAGATCACAATTCGAACGAGGTACAGAAACAGCAGGGGAATATAGATCAGGTTGGCGTACAGGTCAATAGCGATAAGCAGCCCCAGAGTTGCCAGAACAAGGGTGAAGATCAGGGAAGCCTGGTCACTGGCCGTTGTTAACAGCGCAATCGTTCCCAGCAAAAGCAGGTAATGTAAGATCGTCGTCCAATGCCAGGTATACTGTGGTATTAATTGATTCACTGTAATGTCAGGCATATTAATCCTCCCCGATTGCTGTCCGGCTTAGTATCCACGTTGATGTAATATGGGTCATCTTGTTCAATCTAACTTTATGTATACCCCACAAGTCGATTGAAAACAATCTCGCTGTCGACAAACAAAAAGCCACCGCCGGATGTGAGGGGTTAACCCGGCGGGGGCCTTCGCCAAAGGAGGAGACATTGATGAGCGTCATCGTGTCTCTTGAGCATATCTTACATGAGTTATACTAAGCGATGTGTAAAGAATGATATAGTTACAAAGCACATCATGCGGGTATGATAGATGTCATAAGTGATGTTGAGCACACAATTCCGAATGACTTGTTGTCACAATGGACGATCTTAAACGACGCCTGGCCCGTTTAGGGCTGACAACCGGGCGCAGCTATACGCCAAAGCCGCGCGCCAAAAGAGCCGACATCGAAGAACTGGTCGAGGGGCAGGTGATCGAAACCGGCTCCGGGGCCTGTTTCGTGATCGAGCGGCGTTTCCCGCTCGAAACCCGTCACGGGATACACACACTCGGTGAATGGCTTTCGCTGGATTTATCCATCCTCGCCCGGCTTGCCGACAGCAACGACCTGAGCGAGATTCAACCTGATCAATACGTCTTTCTCGATACCGAAACCACCGGGTTAGGCGGTGGGGCGCTCGCCTTCCAGGTTGGCGTCGGCATTGTGACCGGGCAGGAAATGCTGATCAAACAATACTTCCTGCGCGATCCTGCCGAAGAACCCGCCATGCTGGTTCTTCTCCACGAACTGCTGCAATCAAAAAAGGTGCTGGTGACCTTCAACGGGCGAACGTTCGACATTCCCCTGCTGGCGGGCCGCTTCCTTCTCTCCCGGCAGCGATCAAACATCAGCGCACTGCCCAACCTCGATCTGCTCGGCCCGGCCCGGCGGCTGTGGCGGCGCAGGCTGGCCTCGTGCGCGCTCGGATCGCTGGAAAGCGACGTGCTGGGTGTGAAACGCACCCAATCCGACGTGCCGGGATCGCTGATCCCCTATCTCTACCGCCAGTATCTCGAAACGCGCAGCGCCCACGACATGGTGCGGGTGCTCTACCACAACGAGATCGACCTGCTCTCGATGGTGACTTTAGGCGTGAAGCTGGCCCAAACCTTTGGCGGGCCAGAAAAAGCATCTCTCCCCGCCGATGACCGCCTGAGCCTGGCCTGCTGGTATCAAAGGGGGGGGATGCATGCCGAGGCCGAGAGCGCCTATCGCCTCGCCGCCGACGAAGCGCCTGATATCGAACTGCGCTATGACGCGCTGATCGGGCTGGCGTACCTGCTCAAGCGTTCCGGGCGGCGGGAAGAAGCTCTCCCCTGCTGGATCGATATCGCCGACCTGAAGTTCGATACGTTGGGCCATGTCGAACTGGCGAAGCACTACGAGTGGCACCAGGCCGACCTCGAAAACGCGCTGGAGTGGACCGAAACGGCGATCACCCTGGCGAATTCATGGCGACCGGGCTACAGGCGGACTCAAGCGTTGAACGAACTGCATCACCGGCAGCAGCGGTTGATCAGAAAATTGAGCGGCGGTTCTGATCGTGATGTAGATTCACCTGAAGATTAAGACTGTGCTGGCAGTCAGACACGATCCGGCCAGACCACCGACGGCAAATTGCTCACCCGGTAGACGAAATGATCGCCCCGGAAATAGGCGACCAGGTCTTCGATAGGTGTTTCTTCCCGGTCGAAAACCAGCCGGTTGACCTTAAGCAGTGCTGTTCCGATCTCCACTTGCAGCAGGTCGCTCAACTGTTCGTCAGCGGCGACGGCCTGGATCACCCGGTCGGCCAGGCTGCCCTCCAGATGTCCCCCACCATCCAGGTAATTCAACGTGCCGCTTTCTGTCATCTGAGTTTCTTCGATGGCTTCGTTGAAATGCGGAGAGACGTAAGCCTCGTGATAGCCAATGATCTCATCTTTGACCAGATGCAGGCGCTTCAGGTGGAACGTTTCCGTGCCCGTTTCTATTTGCAGGCGTCTGGCGATTTCCGGCGGCGCGGGCACCGTTCCGGCAAACAGGACCTTCCACCTCAACGAGGAACTGGTTTCCAGGTGTTCGTTGAACGGGTGATAGCTGAGTTCGGGTCGATGTACGACCTGCGGCTCACTTACGATGGTGCCTCTGCGCCGGACACGCTTCACGCGGTCTTCCAGTTCCAGCTCATGCAAGGCGCGCCTGACGGTCGTCCGGCTGAGTTCGTACTGCTGCTGAAGCTGTTCCTCGGTCGGCAGCCGGTCACCGGGGGCCAGATTCTGATCCCTGATTATCTCAAGCAGAATCAGCTTGAGCTGGTAGTACAGTGGTGTATTTGAGTCTCGGTTAATATGCATGGATCACTCCTGAACGCTGCCCGGTTTGTCCGATCAGCTTTCCGCCGGTTCAGACCGGGCATTTATCTCCGGGGCGATTTTGAACAACCGCCCCAGGATCGGAACGTTGATAACGTTGATAACGGCCAATCCGATGAATACGGCGGCAAAGCCGATATTGTCGGTGAGGCCGGTTGCCACCCCTTCGCCTATCGCCGTGCCGATATTCGAGATCGCCATCATGATTGCAAACATCGACGCCGCGATCCGGTGATCGGAGAGGTCCATCGCCAGGGAGACGAAGATCGTCTCCTGGAAGCCCCACACGATCCCCCAGACGACGCCCATCACCAGCAGCATCGGGATGCCGGCGGCCAGCCCGATCAGAATTCCTCCAATCGAGATCAGGGCGAGCGCGCCAAAGGCGCTGACCTTCCGCCCGATCCGGTCGAAGATGAAGCCTGCCGCCAGCGCACCGATCACCGCGCCGACGCCGCGCAGCGACCCGTAGTAGCCGATAGCCTGATCGGAGGCATTAAAAGCGCTGCTCATATAAAGCGTCACCAGCCCATCGACACCGAAGGAGGCAATCGAGTAGAAGATCGCATAGGCTGCAAAGAGGAGAAAGCGGGGTTTGCCCAGTGCGCCAAAGGCTTTCCACTCGAATTTACGATGCTCCGGGCGGTGTTCCGGTTCCTTGACCTGCACTACCCAGATCAGCGGCAGCAGCATCGACCCGGCGATGATCAGGAAGACGATCCGGTAGCCCTGGCTTTCGACCAGGTAGCCAAACAGGGTCGAGAGCACGATGATCCCCACCGCCCGCCCGCCGGTCATGATTCCCTGGACGGTGCCATGATCCTCCGGCGGGGTGCAGTCGATAGCCAGCCCGTCGGTCGTCGAGTCGAAGATCGTCACGCTGAACGATCCCAGCACGGTCAGCGCAGCAAACAGCGGGAAGTTGGTATCGGGCAAGACGAACGCCACCAGCCCGAAAGCCGCCGCCGCGAGCGCCAATCCCAGGATCATGTAGGGCTTGCGATGGCCCATCCCGAAGAGAGAAACCTGATCACTGAGCATGCCGATAAAAATCTTGATGATGAAAGGCAGCAGCAGAATGGTCGTTAAGACGCCAATCGTATCGACATCGATCCCGACGCTGTTCAGATAGGGTTTGTTGTAATTACGAAAATACGCCAGGGCCGATCCCTGGACGAAGTAGAGCATGCCAAACATGGTCAACCGGAACCAACGCGGCTTTGTATCCTGCATGTCGATCTCTCCGGGGCTGTTTGCCTTCTTAACTGCCAATCATTTCATGAGAGCAATTATAACCCAGGTGCTTTGCTTCCCAATCTGACGAATATCATGCTTGTCACCCCCCAATAATTGATATCTGGCAGTCTGGGCGGTCGATTAGCGATAAAATAGAGATAGTCGAGATCAACAGGTTCACACAGGTGGATACGATGAAGACTACAATGAAAAGAAACGTTATGCGGCTGCTCTGGTTTGGACTGGCGATCACGGCGATTGCATTCACCGGCCTGCCGGTCGATCCGGCTCTTGCCCAGGAAGCAAACCCCGAAATTGTGATCCTCGAAGCGTCCGGGCCGGTCGCACCGCCATTTGCGAGCTATATCAAACGTGGGATCGACGAAGCCGACCGGCAAAACGCCGAAGCGGTGATCCTGGTGATCGACACGCCGGGTGGATCGCTGGACTCGACGACGGAGATCATCCAGGCCATTCGCAACAGCGACGTGCCGGTGATCGTTTTTGTCGGGCCGCGCGGGGCGCAGTCGGCCTCTGCCGGTTTGCTGATCACGCTGGCGGGCCATGCCTCGGCAATGGCCCCCGACACGGCGATTGGGGCTTCCAGCCCGATTTCAATGCAGGGGGAAGACCTTGACAGTGTCTCTCAGCAGAAAACCGAGCAGTATATCGCCGCCGAGGTGCGCAGCCTGGCCGAAGGTCGCAGCGAAGAGGCGCAAACCATTGCCGAGGAAGCGGTGTTCGAGGCGCGCGCGGTCAGCGCGAGCGAAGCCTATGAATCCGGGCTGGTCGATTTCCTTGCCGAAGATGTCGACGACCTGCTGGGGCAGTTGGACGGGTTCGAAGTCGAGGTCAACGGTCGCTCACTAGTGCTCAATACGGTCAATGCCTCGACGACTACCATTCCGATGAACCTGCTCGAACGCATCCTGCTTGTGATCACCGATCCGAATATCGTGTTCATTTTGCTCAGTGTCGGCGTGACGGCGATTATCATCGAGATTCGGTCACCGGGCGGGTGGCTGGCCGGGACCGTCGGTGTGACGCTTTTCGGCTTGGCACTCTACGGCCTGGGCGTCCTGCCGGTCAACTGGCTGGGCATCGTATTCGTGATCATGGCCTTCGTTCTCTTCATCCTGGAGATCAAGGCCCCTGTGCATGGAGCGATGGTGACCATCGGGATCATCAGCCTGGGGGTCGGGGCAATCATTCTCTTCAACCAACCGGCGATAGCCCCATACGGGCGGCTTTCGATCCCGCTGGTGATCGGCCAATCGCTGCTGCTGGGGGCGATCTTCGCCTTCCTGGTGGTGATGGCCCTGCGCGCCCAGAAACTCCGCCCGACGACCGGCTATGAAGGGCTGATCGGCAAGACGGGGCGGGTCACCCAGACCCTCGACCCGGTCGGGATGGTGCAGGTCTGGGGTGAGCGCTGGTCAGCCGAATCGGCCAGTGGTGAGTTGATTGAAAAGGGCCTGGAGATCGAGGTAGTGGAGGCGGGCGATATGCGCGTCAAGGTCCGGGTGAAGGGCCGCCGTCAGGATTCAGGTGGCGAGTAGGCGGTTAGACAGGTTGACGCAGGCCGTCGAGTTACCCTATACTTAGGGTACTATGAGCAGAGTGGCTTATAATAGAAATTCCCTGGATACCGGAGTTTGTTGACCACGCAGGTTTTTGACCTGCGTGGTTTGCTTTTTAACCAAAGCGGCATTGATCAAGATAGGAGGATCAGCACAGATGGACTATGGCATGATCGGTAAAATCGAAAAAGCCAAACGCTATGCAGAGGAACGCGACCGTATTAATTTCGAAGAATTTGTCGTAACTTTCGATGGCGAGAACAATCCACATACTGTCCGCTTTAACGGGGGCAAGTGGCAGTGTGACTGTGACTTCTTCCAATCGCGCGGGGTGTGCAGCCACACGATGGCGCTTGAGCGTATCCTGGAACAGATGATCCCGGAGCCAGAGACAGCCTGACTGCCGTTATGTTTCAAACCAACCCGATCAAAAATGGGCAGGCTTGTACCTGCCCATTTTGCTTCCTGCCGGTGATCAGGCGGCGGCAGCCGCCGCTTCCTTCTGGCGTTTCCGGCGCGACCGGAGATAGAATTTTGTAAGTTCAGCCGCTATCGAGGGCAGCAGGATGAGCGGGACGATCTCGACCCATTCGATCAGTGACAGCGCCTGTGTGTTGAAAATAGGCCGCAAGAACGGGATGTAGATCACCGCCATCAGCAGGGCAATCGACGCCAGTACAGCGTACTGCATATACCGGTTGCTGAACACGCCGATCCGGAATACCGAGTAGAACTCCGAGCGTGACGTGTAAGCGCGGATCAGTTCGGAGAAAGACAGGATGGTGAAGGCCATGCTCCGGGCGGTCACCAACTGCTGATCGGGTGAAAGCCCTAATTCGGCACCCTCTCGCCAACCGAGGTAAAAGCCATAGAGCGTCACCGACGTAATGAAGATCGTCTGAATGACCATCCCGATCCGCATGATCTGGTCGATGATTGGCTCGTTCTGAGGCCGGGGCGGGCGATCCATCACGTCCGGGTCGCCTTTTTCAGCACCCAGCGCCAGCGCGGGCGCGCCGTCGGTCAGCAGGTTCAGCCACAATAACTGGATCGCCGTCAGCGGGCTGGGGAAGCCGAACAGCGTCCCCAGGAAGATTACGGCGATCTCGGCCAAGTTGCAGCTCAACAGGAAATAGACGAATTTGCGGATGTTGTCGTAGATGATCCGGCCCTGCTCGACCGCGTTGACGATGCTCACGTAGTTGTCGTCGGTCAGCACCATGTCGGCGGTTTCTTTGCTCACGTCGGTGCCGGTGATCCCCATTGCCACGCCGATGCTGGCGCGTTTCAGCGCGGGCGCGTCGTTGACCCCGTCACCGGTCATCGCGACGACATAGTCACGCTTGCGGAAGGCATCGACGATGCGCACTTTGTGTTCCGGCGAGACGCGGGCAAAAACATCCACGTCGTCGATCTGGCCGATCAGGTCTTCATCGCTCATTTTCTGGAGCTGCTGGCCGGTCACCACTTTGCCGCCTTCGCGCAGCAGCCCGATCTGTTCGGCGATGGCTCTGGCCGTGTCGGGATAGTCGCCGGTGACCATCACCGTCCTGATCCCAGCATGGCGCGCCTTCGCGATCGCCGGTTTGACCTCTGGCCGGGCCGGGTCGATCATCCCTACCAGCCCGATGAATACCAGGTCGCGTTCGTGTTCTTCATGGTTCAGGTCAACCGGCTGGTGATCGAAACGGCGCTGGGCAACGGCCAGGACGCGC
>DAOUES010000021.1:0-5924 GCA_034430335.1 Anaerolineae bacterium
CTCCAACTCGTCCATATATTCCGACCACACCGACGGCTCCCCTGGTTCCTCCGCCTCCCCCGAATCGTCAACCCAGGGCGGCATCAGGTAGGCATCCGGCTCGTCCTCGTCGATCTCCTGCCACTCCAGCGCCGATCCACACACCGGGCAGATCGCCGTCCCCCAGCCGACCGGCGATCCACAGACGGTACATTTTGAGTCTCCAGTCATTTCTCGCCGAATCTCCTTTGATGCTATGATATCGGTGAATGGGTCAGGTGGCTCCCGGCTTTTATTATGATTCCCATCCGGCAGCCCGTCAACTGGCCTATACTGCCCCCATATCTGCCCCCTGAAAGGGGGAATTGGGCAACAAAGAACGTTGCCAGCCGACCGCAGGTCGGTCGAAGGGGGTGAGGTATCGGGAGTTTAGAATCCCTCGATAATTCAGCACCTCACAATTTATCACTCTCTGCTAGAAAGAGGAGGTCAAATGACCCACGAAGAACGCCTGCAATTGGAACACGCCACGCTGATGGCCGAATACGAGAGCGCCCGCACCGAGATCGAAGGGCTGCTCGAAAGCTCTCGCCAGACCAACAACCTCATGCTGACGGTGATCTCGCTGTTCGTCGGCGGGCTGGTGTTTTTCAACACCCAGCTTCCCATCGCCTTCCTGATCCTGCCCCTGTTCCTCTACGGCCTGACCTGGACGCAGGTCCGGCAGGTGTTGATCACCCGCCAGATCTCGGCTCACATCGACACGGTGATCGCCCCGCGCGTGCGTGAAATCCTCGGCCAGATCGATATGGCCCACCCGGTCGATGACCAGATCGTGATGAGCTGGGAAGGCCGGGCGGCAAGTCCGGCCCGCTCGAAAGGCGGCTGGCTGCTGATCCCCGCACTGGGCGCAGGCTACGGCCTGCCGCTGCTCGCGGCGATGCTATCCGCCGGGGCCTACCTGCTGATCGCCCACCCGGTCGGGGTGATCGGCTGGGCGCTGATTGGAATCAACGCGGTGGCGCTGATCTACAGCGCAGCGCTGGGATTGGTGATCGAGTTCGGTCGGTAGATTGAGAGGAGAAGGGGCGCTGTTTGCATGCAGCGCCCCATTGTTCACTCAGTAATCGATCTCGATAGGCCCATAGACTTCACCAGGATAAAGCGAATCCTCATAAACATTGACGATCTTTCCCTCCCTCTGGATGGTAAGCATGAAGTCCTGAGAGTCCTGGGAGCCATCTTCGCCGCAGGCAACAAAATAGTGAACCTCTACAAAATACGTTCCACGCGGCGCGGTGCCTTCCGTATAGTAGAAAGTCTCGACCGGGGCGGTCGTCGCACCCTCGCACCCGGCATTTGCATCCTGGCCGAAAGAGCCGCCTCCGGCAGGCATCTCTTCCTCAGCCGCCGCTTCTTCGCCCCCTGTCTCTATCACCGCCTCAGTTTCCTCAACCGCAATCTCGATCTCCGGCATTTCTTCTTCAGAAAACATCCCCAGTTCCTCCGGGTTGTAAACGACGAGATCAAGGTCGTTGACCGTGCCCCAGGTAAGCGTAAACTGGAGATCGTGATTCGCTGAACCGGCGAGTTGGGCAAGGGCAACCGGCGATTCCAGGGTGAGCATCCACGATTCACATTCGTCGTATTCGTCGTATTCATAGTTCAGAGGCAGCGGCGGATCGGGCGGCTGGCCGTCTTTGAGGTGGGTGTACCCGCCGGGCGGAACCGTCACCGTCGTTCCCCCGCTGATAACGTCGACGCCGCCGTCGAAGTTGGCGATCCACGCCTCATCGCTGATGTCATCGTACACGAACATGAACTCGGTGCCGTAAATGAGAATCTGCCCGCCGCCGGGCAGCGCGAACTCCGCCGGTTCGTCCACTCCTGCCCCTGGCACCCGGCCCAGGAATCCGCCGCGGAAAAGGCGGATCGATGTCCATAAAGTTTCGCCCGGTGCGGAGACTTCCAGTTCCGTTTCATTGCCCAGTCTCAATTCGATGCCATCTACAAGACTGAGCAGCGCAGTGCCGCCTTCTTTGACCATCACGAGATCATTGTTCCACAGCAGTGCGTCGTCATACAACTGAATCCACGCGCCGCCCGCCGGAGCATGCTGCACCACGTCGATTTCCGGGTAAATCTCCCCCAGGTGTTCCGGTTCGGTGGGCGGCGGCTCCGTCGGCTCCTCGGCGGTGGGTGGAGGTGATGTCGGCGTCGGTGTCGGCTTCGGCGGTATACAACTTCGCACGATCAAGACAATCACTACAACGACGACAACGATGGCTACCAGTATCCAGCAGCCGGAATTGTCTTGGTCATTCATTTTTCGCAGTCTCCTTCGTTAACGGCCCGAACCAAACTATGGTGCATCGTCATCAGCCACCAGTTCCCGGTATCCGGGCCACAGCCGGGGCAAATAAGCGGCAAAGAGGATCGCTGCCGGGAGAACGGCCCCGGCCAGGCCGATTTGCAGTAAATGCCAGGGAGCATCCAGCAGCTTCTGGCTGAAAGCCCTTTCCATGCCCAAACCCTGAAGCAGGATCAGCAGCGCCCCCCCCACCAGCGAGACGCCCCCGATTTCGGCCAACCCCCGCCGGACAGTCCGCCGTCCCCTGCGCGTAACCCATATCGTCCCCACCCCGATCACCAGTCCCCAGATCGCCCCTTCGAGCAGGTCGGGCAAAAGCAGGCCAAAATGGACCTCCTCGAACGACAGGCCGAGCAGCGTGTTATAGCCGACCAGCAGGGTAGTCAGGACTGCACCCGACAGCCCACCGCCCAGGTACCGCCAAACCCTGCGGCTGTGATCCCTGAAGATGTCATTCGATAGGTCGATGGTAAGGATCAGCAGCATGCCGATCAGCCCGGCAATGATCGCGATGTACAGGCTCGCCCCCAAAGCGGCCATCAACAACACCGCCGATTCTGCCGAGCCATCAAGGACTCCCGCCGTCGATCCCCATACAGTGCTGACCAGGTAAGCAAGGCCATACCCCAAAAACCCGCCCAACAGCCCCCGCGCCGCCGACAGGCGAATGATCCGCCCCTGCCGCCGCATCGCCGACTTCAACCGCTCCCCGACCGCCCGCTCTTCATACCACGCCCTGACCCAGGTCTTGATCCGCGATTCGAAATGTTCAGAGGCGAGGTGATAGCGGTCGCCTTCGCAGCGAAGCAGGTGCACCCGTTCGAGATGTAACAACACAGGTTCCAGACGCTCGTTGGCGATATCGTCCAACTCCAGCCGGGCAGTCAGCTCCGCCAACGACCGCCCGCTTTCCAGGCGCTCGGCCAGCGCGTTGAGCGCCAGCCATGCCGCTTCTTTCTCGGCTTTGGGAAACTCGGCCAACCGGTCGGCGAGATAGCCGCCCATCACGCCATCCACCCGGCCCAGTTTTTCATAGTCGGAGAGTGTGAGCCGCTTCTGGCCGGTTGGCAGCCCCTCGACCAGCGCGTAGCATACCTGCTGAAGCACAGAAGGATCGATCTGCTCGCCGCCGAGGTCATCGAGCAGCGTCGATTGCAGGTCATCGTCGATTGTCAACCCGACCTTCCGGGCAGGTTCGACAACTGCCCGGCTGGCCGCGCTCCGTGAGAGCTTCTTCAACTCGTACCGGTTGTCGACCAGCCCCGGAACATCTTTTGATAGATCGAGCAGACTCATATCCGGACCCGGACGCAGTGACAGCACCCAGCGGACACGCGGAAGGGGGTCCTGCAAACTGCCCCCTATCTCACGGATGAACCCGTCCTGTATCGCCCTGTCCAGGTCGAAGAACGCCTCGAACTGGTCGAGCAGAATGAAAAGGCATTTCCCTTCAGGGAGGATGTCAGCCGCGTCACGGAGAACCGAATGCAGCGATCTGGCCGACAGCCCCTCGTCCGTTTTGCTCCCCCCGGCGGGCAGATCGGGAAGCAGCCTGTGCCGGATATCTTCGACCAGCGACTCGGAACGGGAAGCGGCATGGAGATAGAGCGGGAGATGCTGGTTGCTGACCAGCGCCGGGATCAGGCCCGCCTGCAAAAAGCTCGACTTACCGACCCGATTCTCCCCATAAAGCAGCAGGCAGCGGTGCCTGGAGAGTTGTTCGGTGAACGCCGCGATCTCTTCGGAGCGGCCAAAGAATACGGCAGTATGTTCCAGACAAAAAGTGTTGGCGGATAAATAGGGATTCCCCTCCGGCGGGCGCTGATCATCTTTAGGTGCCAGCTCCCCCGCCAGTTTAGCAACCGCCTCGGCCAGCACTTCCCGTTCATACTGTTTCTGCTGGCGCGCTTCTTCTACCGTCCGGTAGGCAGACTGCATGATAATCTGCGCGCCTTTGCCAACGGCCACGATACTCCCGGAAACATCGCCGATGACGGTCTTGTCACCCGCCACCTGATCGCCTTGAACAAAGTCCCGATTGTCTGCCATGCTGTTCTATTACCTGTCTGCTAACTGTGATCGGCTCACCAACCTTACCTGTTAGCATAGGGTATCCGAATGCCGCCTGTCAAGGGTTTTTGCAGAAGGGGTACATGGAAGGATCGAGCTTCAGGCTGTGATTGATCTGTACAGATAGAGGCTCTTTCTACAGTTTGTTTGCAGGCTGAAGGGACGGTTGTATTCGTCCGGCAGGTGAGCGCGGCAGATAGCAATACGTCGATCTCCGGTCCGCCTGGGAAAGCGCAGCACGCTGCGCCCCTACGGGATGGGATCGGTTATGATAATTCGTAAATTTCCTACAGGTGCCAGACAACAAGGCATGTATCGATCAGCTCAATTCGCCCTTCAACCCGTCGAGCAGCCGGTCGGCGACCTGGGTGGCGTCGCCCGCGCTCATCACGATCACCACGTCGCCCGGCTGGACGTTCACCTCCAGGAACTCGACCACCTCGTCGAGCGTCGGGATGTGGCGGGCGTCGCGGTGATACTGCATCCGGGCCAGCACGTCATCCGGGCCGATGCCGAAGGTCTCCACGTCGCGGGAGCGGTAGATGTCGGTAATGATCACGTGGTCGGCTTCGAAGAAGCTCGCGGCGAACTCGTCGAGGAGCATCTTCGTACGGCTGTAGGTATGCGGCTGCCAGACCACCCAGATCGACTGCTCGACAAACCGCAGGCGGGCCGCGTCGAGCGTGGCGCGGATGGCGGTGGGATGGTGGGCGTAATCGTCGATGACCGTGACGCCCTGCGCCTCGCCTTTCACCTCGAAGCGGCGGCCAACGCCGGTGAAGGTCGACAGGCCCATCGCCATCTGGCCGGTTTTCACACCGAGCGAATCGACGACGGCGATCACGGCCAGCGCGTTCTGGACGTTGTGCAGACCGGGCAGACGCAGCGATATCGCCCCGGCTTCCTCGCCGGATTTCATCGCGGTGAAGCTCATACCACCCTCGTTGTTGGGCCGGATATCGGCGGCGGTCCAGTCGCCATCGGTCAGGCCGTAGGTGACGACCGGCAGCCCGGCCTCGCGGCGTCTATCGGCGAGTTTCCGCGCACCGTGATCGCCCACACCGGCGACGAGCAGGCCATCATCGCCAAGCAGATCGACGAACTCGGTGAACAGGGCTTCGACATCGGCGAGGCTCTCGAACATGTCGGGGTGATCGTGTTCGAGGGTGGTGACGATGGCAATCTTCGGCTTCAGGCCCATGAACATCCGGTCGTACTCGTCGGCCTCGATCACGAAGGGATCGCCCTTCCCCGCGCGGGCGTTGACGCGGATATTGTTCAGCACCCCGCCAACGATGAACGAGGGATCAAGCTCGCACACGTCGAGCGTCCAGGCGAGCATCGCGCTGGTGGTGGTCTTGCCGTGCGTCCCGGCGACGGCGATCCCCTTCCGGTCGGCCATCAGCAGGCCGAGGATATCGGCCCGCTTGTAGACGGGGATCTCCGATTCGATGGCCTGCCGGATTTCCTCGTTATCGGGCGGAATGGCGGAGGAGATCACCAG
>DAOUES010000022.1:0-3721 GCA_034430335.1 Anaerolineae bacterium
ACCCGGCGACATAGACGGTCAGCCCCTTGCAGCCGAGTTCCCAGGCCAGTTGGAACGTCTTCGCAACGTCGGCCTCGGTCGATCCGGCGGGCAGGTTGCAGGTCTTCGAGATCGAGTTCGAGACGAAGCGCTGGAGCGCCGCCTGCATCCTGACGTGTTCCTCCGGGCTGATGTCGGAGGAGACGACGAAGGTGTGCTGAACCTCCGCCGGGACTTCCGAAATCCCCTGGCAGGTCCCGCTCTGGTTGACCTTCTCGACGATCTTCCGGCGGGCCGTCTCGTCGACTCCCGCTTCGGCGAGCGCCTTCTCGAACAGCGGGCTGGTGTACTGCAATTCGCGGCGCACGCCGCCGTCGTCGAAATAGCGGACATAGGCCAGCGCGAAGACCGGTTCGCAGCCGTAGCCCTCGACGCCCGCCACCGTGCTGATCGTCCCGGTCGGGGCGATGGTGGTATGGGCACCGTTGCGGATGCCGTGCTTCCTGATCCCGTTGACCAGCGCCTGCCAATCGACATCCGGGCGGCCCCAATCGCGGGTATACGGGCTGATCGGGGCAGGCGGCTCCCACTTCAGGTCGGCGGGATCGAACAGGCTGCCTTCGATAGCCGGGAACGCGCCGCGCTGCTCGGCCAGATCGACGCTCGTGCGCATCGCGTGGTAGTGGACGAACTCCATCACCTGTGCGGCGAACTCCTGGCCTTCCTCTGATCCGTAGCGCACGCCCAGGTGATACATCATATCGGCCAGGCCCATGATCCCCAGGCCCAGCCGCCGGACACGGCGGGCGGCTTCTTCGAGCTGCGGGACGGCGGGGACGTAGGCATTCGCGTCGACCACGTTGTCGAGGAAGCGGGTCGAGAGTTCGACGGTCTGCCGCAGCCCTTCCCAGTCGATTTTACCGTCCGGTGTAATATGTCTGGCGAGGTTGATCGATCCCAGGCAGCAGTTTTCATAGGGGCCTAACCACTGCTCGCCGCAGGGATTTGTCGCTTCGAGGTCATACAACTGCGGGACGGGATTGTCGCGGTTGGCCGCATCGACGAACAGCATCCCCGGTTCGCCGTTGTGATGCGCATGGTGGACGATCTGCTCGAAAATCTCGCGGGCGCGGACGGTCTCCCATACCGATCCGTCGTGCGGGCTGACCAGGTCGATCTTGGCATCGCTTTTGACCGCCTGCATGAAGGCGTCGGTGATGGCGACCGAGATATTGAAATTGGTAATCGCGTCCTCGCTGGTCTTGCAGGTGACGAACTCGCGAATGTCGGGGTGATCGACGCGCAGGACGCCCATGTTCGCCCCCCGGCGTGTGCCCCCCTGGGCGATCTCGCCGAATGCCTGATCGTAAACTCGCAGGAAGCCGACCGGCCCGGTCGCCTCGCCGTTGCTCGACGAGACCCGCGCTCCTTTCGGGCGCAGGCGGCTGAAGCTGAACCCGTTGCCGCCGCCCGTCTGCTGGATCAGGGCCGCGTTGCGCAGCGTCTGGAAGATGCCTTCCTCGGAGCGCCCCATGTCGTCGTCGATTGCCAGGACGAAGCAGGCGGCAAGCTGGCCGAGCGGCGTCCCCGCGCCGGTGAAGGTCGGCGAGTTGGGGAAGAATCGCTTCCCGGTCAGCAGGTCGTAGAGACGGCGAGCGATGGCAGTATGGTCGCCGTTGTGGATCGATTCAGGTTCGGCGATATGCCAGGCGACGCGCCAGAACATCTCCTCCGGCGTTTCGCTCGGTTTGCCGTCAGGTCCCTTCCGCAGATAGCGTTTCTCAAGCACAATGCGTGCGTTATCGCTCAACTCGATGGGATTTTCGAGATCGGGGCGCTGCGTATCGGCGGCAGCGATCTTGTCCTTTTTTCTTTCGGCCACGTTCCATTCTCCTCAAGCTTTTTACATCCCGGCCCAATATGGTAAACCTCGTTATCAAGGCCGGGTCAGATTGTACGGTTCAATACGCGGTCAATTTCATCTCGAACGGACGCCAGATCGTCCAGTTCCAGAAACACGATGGCGTACCGGATATAGGCAATCTCGTCCAGGGCGTGCAGCCCGTCGATCACCATCTGCCCGATCGCGCGGCTGGAAACCTCGGCGATGTTCTCGGCGCGGAAATGGCTCTCAATTCCGTCGACTAGCCGGTCGACCGCCGGGGCGGGGATCGGGCGCTTGGCGCAGGCGATCAGGATGCTCTGGTGCAGCTTTTCGGCATCGAACGGTTCGCGCCGGGCCGGGATACCGGAAATGCGGTCTTTGACCACCAGCGGCAGTCCTGCCCGGACGCTCTCGACGGTCGAAAAGCGCTGATCGCAGCCCAGGCAAACCCGCCTGCGGCGTATCTCTCCGTTGTTGGAATCACTGGTTGTATCGACGACTCTAGACTGAGACGCGCCGCAATGTGGGCAACGCACCGCTGCCTTCCTTTCGGTTTAATCTGCCTGATTTGATTCAGACTGACGTGGAAGTGGGCAAAATCATAGCATGCCATCTGACACGCTGCAAACGCCTTCACGGTCGGCAATCTTAAAACTTCGGACTGCATGAATATTTTAAGGTTTGGCGTTCCCAGGAAAACCCACCGTTGAAATTCTGTGGTAAGATTGCCCTGTCGATTTCACCGTCGGAGTAAGGAAAAAGGATGTCGTTTCTGCCCATTATTGCCATACCGCTGCTTGTTGCTGCCATCGTCGGCCTGACTATCTACATTCTCCACAAGGCGCAGCCCGCCGATTTCAAGTCGAAGCCCTCGGCGGCAGGGCGCGGGCCAGAAAACGTGATCGTCGAGCGGTTCGGTGATTTCTGGGCGGAGGACGAACCGCAAATTGATGAGACATCGAAAGCGTGGAAAGTTGGCTATAAGGGAATACTGGGCGATGTCGAACTAACGGCAGCACAGGCTCCTAATGTGCGCGAAGCGGTGCAGGCGCTCTCCCGGCTGCGGCGAAGCCGCGACCGGCGGGTGATCTACGCGGCGCGGCTGGTTGGCGATCACAGCTACCTGGTCTGTAAACATGGATCGGGGCGGCTGGTCGGCTGGTCGAATGCCGAGTGGGTGTTCGTTGCGACCGGGTCGGAGTGGATGGCGCTGAGTGAGTTTGTGAAGACCTATCCCTATTAGGGTCTGTTGTCTAACGAAAGGGAGTCAGTTCGTGACCAAGCGATTTCTACTTGTGGCAGGGAACATCGGCGCGGGCAAGACGACGATCACCGAACGGATCGGGACGCGCCTGGGCTGGGAAACCGGATTCGAGACCGTCTCGACCAATCCCTTCCTGGCCGATTTTTTCCGCGATATGGGCAAATGGGCTTTCCATCTCCAGGTCTATTTCCTCGGCGACCGGGCCGAGCTGCACCGGCGGCTGGCCCGATCACCCGAATCGGCGATCATCGACCGCAGCATCTACGAGGACGCTCACATCTTCTGCCGGGCGCTGCGCGAGATGGGCAACCTGAGCGAGCGCGAATACCTGTCTTACCGGCGGGTCTACGACCTGGTGATCGAATCGCTGCCCAGGCCCGACCTGCTGCTCTATCTCGATGCAAGTGTGCCGGTGCTGGTGGATCGGATCGCCAGCCGGGGCCGCGACATCGAGAGCACCATTTCCGCCGATTACCTGTCGCTGCTCAGGCGCTTCTACGAGGAGTGGATCGAAGGCTTCTCGATCTGCCCGGTGCTGACCATCCCCGCCGAGAACCTGAACTTCGTGACCAACGAAAAGCACATCTCGATCA
>DAOUES010000023.1:0-8906 GCA_034430335.1 Anaerolineae bacterium
TTTTCCTTTGGTTTGTTTAACCAGTTTGCGACTGCCGACACCCCGAATCTTCTGTAACGCGGCTGACACTCCTTTTTGTCACGATTCTACGTCCCAAAACACCCACTTTCGTTACACCCCCACTGTCCTGGAATGGTCACAAAATCCCCGTCACGATTTGAAATCGAACTTTCATTAACCAAATGCTGCACTAAATGGGTGAGTCATTATAAAATGATGGAGATTGAGCAATCACACGATATCATTCCATTATCTTTTTTGATTTCAGGTGAGGGAGAGGGGATACCATGCAGATCGAGGTAACGAACAGCGGAGAAACGATGATCATCACGCTGGTGGGCGACATCGACAGCAGCAGCGCGCCGGAGGTGGGGGCTGCGGTCACCAGGCAGATTCGGGAAAACGCATCGATCCTACTGGATATGACCGGGGTAACCTTCCTTTCGAGCTTTGGGCTGCGTCACCTGCTGCTGCTCAAGCGCGATGTGGTCGACGCGAAGGGAAAGATCGTGCTGGTGGGGTTGAGCAACCCGGTTGCCAACGTGATGGAGGTGACCGGCTTTTCGAGCTTCTTCGATATCTACGAGACGGTCGAGGATGGGTTGGCCGGGCTGTCCGGCAATCAAGGGGGATGGTGACGAGCACATTCGTATCGTGGGGCGGGGATTCTGTCCGCGAATTACGCGAATTACGCATATTTCAGGTATTGACGAGATTGTTAGTGTGCTGGCAAGGATCATCCATAGAATGCACAGGGGGCACTGTCGAGGTGCGCCAAGCGGTAAATACATCGCATAACCGACCAGGAGCGTTAGATGAGACGGATTGACACCTATCCCACCCACGAATTCGAAGGCTATAAGATCAGCCAGGGGAAGCCCTTTCCCTTTGGCGCGACGATGGTTCCCAATGGGGTGAACTTCTCGATCTACTCCTCGAATGCGACGGCCTGCACACTGGCGCTGTACGAGATCGGGTCGAACGAGGCGCTGGTCGAGATTCCCTTCTTCGAGGATTTCCACATCGGCAACGTGTTCTGTATGACGGTCTTCGACATCGAGCCGGAAATCATCGAGTACGGCTTCCGGTTCGACGGGCCGTGGGAGCCGGAGGCGGGCCACCGCTTCGATCCTTCCAAAGTGCTGCTCGATCCCTATGCCAAGCTGATCGGCGGGCGTGACGTGTGGCGGGAGCCTATCGACGCGGACAACCCGTACCCGTTCAGGGCGCGGGTGCTGCGCGCCGACTTCGACTGGGAGGGCGACCGGATGCTGCATATCCCAATCGAAGACCTGGTGATCTACGAGATGCACGTGCGTGGTTTTACACAGCATCCTTCGTCGGGGGTGGATAATCCGGGCACCTACGCGGCGATCCGGGAGAAAATCCCCTACCTCAAAGACCTGGGCATCAACTGCGTCGAGTTGATGCCGGTGTTCGAGTTCGACGAGTTGGAATACCCGCGCATCGACCCGGTCAACGGCGAGGAACTGGTCAACTTCTGGGGCTACAGCACGCTCGGATTTTTCGCACCGAAGGCCGGGTTTGCCGCATCGGGGCGCTACGGGATGCAGTCGGACGAGTTCAAGGCGATGGTCAAGGCGCTGCACGCCAGCGGCATCGAGGTGATCCTCGACGTGGTGTTCAACCATACCAACGAGGGCAACGCCGACGGGCCGACGACCTCCTTCCGGGGGATCGACAATGCCACCTACTACCTGCTGGACGACGACGGGGACTATCTGAACCTGTCCGGCACCGGCAATACGATGAACTGCAATCACCCGGTAGTGCGCGAAATGGTGATCGACTGCCTGCGCTGCTGGGTGGCGGAGTACCATATCGACGGCTTCCGGTTCGACCTGGCCTCGATCCTGGGGCGGGACCAGGAGGGCGAACCGCTGGCGAATCCGCCCCTGCTGGAAGCGCTGGCCCTCGACCCGCTGCTGGCGCACTGCAAGCTGATCGCCGAGGCGTGGGACGCGGGCGGGCTGTATCAGGTAGGCACCTTCCCGGCCTATGGCCGCTGGGCGGAGTGGAACGGCAAATACCGCGACGCGATCCGGCGCTGGGTGAAATCGGACATGGGGATCGTGAGGGAAGTTGGCGACCGGATCATCGGGTCGCCCGACCTGTACGGGACACGCGGCTCGACGGCGTCGATCAACTTCATCACCTGCCATGATGGATTCACCCTCCACGACCTGTTCGCCTACAACGAAAAGCACAACCTGGCGAACGGCGAAGAGAATCTCGACGGGGCGGATGACAACTACAGTTGGAACTGCGGCGTCGAGGGGCCAACCGGCGACCCGGAGATCGTCGCGCTGCGCCACCGGCTGATGCGCAACGCGATCACGATCCTGATGTCCAGCCAGGGTGTGCCGATGTTCTTCATGGGCGACGAATATGGGCATACCAAACAGGGAAATAACAATACCTACTGTCACGACAACGAGTTGAACTATTTCGACTGGGAAAAGCTGAAAGAGTCCGCTGACCTGTACCGCTTCTTCAAGCAGGTGATCGCTTTCCGCAAGGCGCACCCTGTGCTGCGCGTCCGGCGTCACCTGGCGGGTGAGGACTTTGTTGGCTCCGGCTGCCCCGACCTGACCTGGCACGGCGTCCGGCCCTGGGACGCGGACTGGTCGGGGTGGAACCTGGCGCTGGCTTTCATGCTGTGCGGCGAAAACGCCGCCCGCCATGACGCGGCGAGAGATGTCGTGTATGTGGCGATGAATATGTACTGGGGGGCGCAGACTTTCGAACTGCCCGCACCGACCCGAAACGGCGTGCGCTGGCACCTGGCGATCAATACCGGGAACGATGCCCCCGGCGATATCTACGCGGTCGGGGAGGAGCCGCTGCTTGAGAATCAGCAGGCGATTCAACTGGCGGCGCGGTCGGTGGTGGTGCTGGTGGGGAAAAGTTGAGATGAAAGCCAGGATTCGGGGGAGCGTAGAAAGGCTCTTTAGCCCGGCGGCTTCAGCCCCGGGTTTCCCCGACCCTCCGCCGCGAATCATTTTACTTTTTTATTACCAGAGACTACACTAACACCATCATCGACCACCCGACGCTGAGATGCCCACCGGGCGAAGTGATTAGAATGGGCAAACAAGTCCTGATCGCCGAAGACCAACCTGACAGCCTGCAACTGTTGGAAGACCTCCTCGAAGCTTTCCACCCGTATGGCGTGCGCGTGTTCACGGCGCGTGATGGCAAAGAAGCGCTGGAGATCGCCACGCGGGAGCAGGTCGATCTCGTGCTGCTGGATATCATGATGCCCGGCCTGTCAGGGTTCGATATCTGTGAGGCGATCAAGGCCGACCCGGAGATGGCGGATTGCTATGTGATCATGGTATCGGCGAAAACGGAGCAGGAAGACCGGCGGCGGGCGGCGCTGGTAGGCGCTGACGAATATGTGACCAAGCCGTTCGACATCTTGCATGTTTTGGAGCGGGTTGGCTCGGCGCTAAACGTCAAGCCGGTATAAAGGCTGCCTGATTCCATTGAGGATAGTAGTCACGTGGGAATGAAGAAAATACTGGTTGCCGACGATAATTACTGCAATCGTGAGCTGCTGGTCGATCTCTTGAAGCGGTTCGACTCGGCGGTGGTGGCGACGCTGGTCGCTGCCAACGGGACCGACGCCCTTGAGATCGCCAAAAAAGAGCATCCCGATCTGATCCTGCTGGATGTCAACATGCCGGGGATGTCCGGCGTCGAAGTGTGCCACGCGGTAAAATCGAATCCGACGACGGAAAATACCTACATCGTCATGGTGACGGCAAACATCCAGGCAGAGAAGCGCATGGAGGCGAAGACGGTGGGCGCTGATGCCTATATCACCAAGCCGTTCGACGTCCGGCAGGTGAGCGAGATGGTCAAAGAGATACTCGAACTGTAATTGCGCGATAGGTGGGAGGGTCAATCACAACAGCTAACAGGCGCGGGCTGCATAATCGGGGGACGCGGGAAACCGCGCCTTTTTGTTTTACCGGGAAGCGAGAGGGAGGGTAAAACAGAAGCGCGTACCGGGGGGATTAGGGGATTCCTCGACCCAGATTTTACCGCCGTGCGCCTGGACGATGTGCTTGGCGATTGCCAGCCCCAGCCCGGTGCCGGTTCGCCGGGCGCGGTCGCTTTGATAGAAGCGCTCGAAGACGCGCTCGCGCTCATCGGCGGTGACGCCGGGGCCGGTGTCGGTGACCGAGACGAGAACTTCGTCATCCAGCAGATCGACGGCGATGTCGATCAGACCTTCGGGCGGGGTGAACTTGATCGCGTTGTGGAGCAGGTTGCCCATCACGCGCCTGATCTGCTCTTCGTCGGCGAGGACTTGCAGGCGCGGCGGCAACTGCCCCTCGATGGAGATCGACTTACGGCGGGCCTGCTCGATCAGCCGCTCGACCGAGGTGGTGATGATCGTGCTGAGTTCGACCGGCATCAGGATGAACTCGGCGCGCCCCGATTCGATCATCGACAGGTCGAGAAGCTCCTGGGCCATCTGGTTGAGCGTGTCGGTTTCGGCGGCGATCTTGCCCAACAACTGCTGGGCGCGTTCGGGATCGTCCAGTTTGCTGCGCATCAGGGTATCGACGAGCAGGCGGATCGAGGTGATCGGCGTGCGCAGTTCGTGTGAAATGTTGGCGACCATATCTCGCCGGGCGCGGTCGAGGCGGCGCAGCTCGCTGACATCGGTGAGGGTGAGCATCACAAAGGTATGGTCGCGAATCTGGGTCGGGCAGACACGGAGACGGTAGGTGTTCGGGCCGATGGATAGCTGGTGTTCGTTCTCGTCGTGGGTTTCCAGGGCAAGGTTGACGACCTGGTCGATCTCGTGGCTGCGGGTGACGGCGATCAGCGTGGTGGCGGCGTTGGGGGTGACCGATGCATCCCAGTCGAACACCCGGTGCGCGGCGCTGTTCATGTGGACAACCTGACACCGGTCATCGACGAGAATCAGGGCATCCTGCGCATACTCGTTGAGCGCTTCGATAGCATCCAGCCGGATTTCGAGCGACCGGGAGTTGTCGAACGATTCGGCCAGCGATTCTCTTCTGGCCTGCTCTTCCCGCAGCCGCCGGAAAAGCACAATATTGATAATCGCCGATGCTGCGAGCAGCAGAGTCGGCACCAGGAGGAAGAAGGGGTTCACCGGTCAGACCTCGAAGCGGTAGCCAACGCCGCGCACGGTGATGATCCGCTGCGGCATCGAGGGATCGTCTTCGATCTTCTGGCGAAGCCAGCGGATATGGACATCGACCGTCCGGCTGTCGACGTAGTAGTCGTAACCCCACACGCGGGAGAGGATCAGATCACGCGAGAGGACGGCTCCCCGGTTGCGCATCAACTCGGCGAGCAGGTCGAATTCTTTGTGGCTCAGTTGAAGCTCCTTCTCGCCCCGGTAGGCACGGCGGGCGGTGAGATCGATGGAGATATCGCCGACTTCGAGCGACTGCCGGGCGATCACCTGCCCCGGTGCGCGCCGGAGCACCGCCCTGACGCGGGCGAGGAACTCACCCAGGTCAAAGGGCTTGGTGATGTAGTCGTCGGCACCGCTGTCCAATCCAACCATCTTGTCGCCCTGGGTGCCGCGCGCGGTCAGCATGATGATCGGGATATGGGCGACATCAGGGTCTTTGCGAACCAACCGGCAGACGGCCAGCCCGTCGAGTTGGGGCAGCATGATATCCAATACGACCAGATCAGGGCGTTTTTTCCGAACCAGCTTGAGGGCCTGTTCTCCATCCTCGGCTTTCAGGATTTTATACCCCTCCTGCTCGAGGTTGTACGCCAGGGTATCCAACAGCGTTTCTTCGTCTTCGACAACCAGGATTGTGGTCATCACTCAGCCGCGTTCCATTCCATTGACAATAACACATAAGCTCGCCAGAAGTATAACGGCATTCACGGCGGGTAGACAAGCCTTTGTGTGTTGAAAGTTGGAAGTTCGCCAGAGGCGGCTACGACACCTGATCGGAGATCAGTCGCCCGATGGGGCTTCGCCGGTCTGGGGTGCGTCGTCGAACGTCCATACGAGATCGGCAGACAGCGGCAGATGATCCGATCCACCATCCGGGCCGGTCCAGGTGCGCTGAACGGCAAACTGACCGGAGACAAAAATAAAGTCGATTCGGAACAGGGGCGGCACGAAAGGCCAGTAGGAATTGTAGGCCGGAAAAGTCGAACCCAATCCCCAGCCCGCTTCGCGGTGGACATCGGTCAGGCCAGCGCTGGCGATGATATGATAGTAGGGGGTCTGGTCGGTGCTGTTGAAATCGCCCAGCATGATGGTCGGGCTGCCATCGGACGCCATCCGTGCAATCGTCTCGAAGTCCTCGGTGGTGCCGGGCCAGTACTGGTAGCCGAAGTCGGGCTGGTACCAGGGCCGGGCCGGGTGGCAGATCATGACGTGGAGCGGCTCCCCATCGACGTCGAGGGTGGCGGTCAGGTAGGTGCCGACGGTCGCGATGCGGAATTTGCCGCTCTCCTCGACAATCGGGTAGCGACTGAGCAGCCCTTTACCGGTGATGATGTCCTGGTAGAACACGCGGTAAGGATATTCGTCGAGGATGTCCTGGCCCAGGTCGTCAGGCTCGAAGTCGTAGACTTCGTTGAGGGCGATCACGTCGGCGTCGGCGGCGCGGATCAGGTCGGCGATGCGCTGCTCCGGGGCCTGGCCGCTGGCGATGTTGAAGGTCATCACCCGGATTGTGCGGCAGTCGGCGCTTCCGGGGGGACAATCGGGGGGCGGGGAGAGGCGCGGCAGGAACAGCGCGCCATAGAACCAGATGAAGGCCAGAACCGGGACGGCGGTCAATATCGCCCGTTTCCAGCGGCGGGCGGCGAGCAGGATCGCCAGGATGGGCAGCGCGGGCAGCAGCATCCAGGGGATGGCGGCGCTCAACAGCGCCACCTGCCAGAAGAAGTCACCGGTCAGCAGGTGAACGGCCAGGTAAAGCATAACGGCGATGGCATACACATCGCCGATGGCAAGTAAAAGATAGATAGGGCGCAGTTTGAATTTCTGTTCGGTGGCTGGCTGCATGATCTCACTCCTCGATCTATAAAAGGATCGCGGGCAGGGTTTTGTGACTTACAGAATCGTAACGCGGACGGGCTGACTTTCAAAGACGGGCAGCCGACGAAAAAGGGGGTGAAACGAAAGCCCGGCGATTCCATCGCCGGGCTGAGGGCGGGCACAGCACGCTGTGCCCCTACCATTGTTTCTCGTTTACGCTGCTATCAGTCCCAGGTATTGATTTCCCACCACATATCATCGTTGACGGTGACGCCATATTCCACAGTCGAGTCGAAATTGTAGCAGTCTATGGCGCGCAGGTCATAGGTCCCGGCGTACACATAGTAGAAAGTGTAGGTAGTGCCTGCCGGGATCACATCACCACCCAGCCAATCTTCTCCCCAACTATCCGCGTTACTGGGTGAAATGTTGATGATGCAGATATCTTCAGGGAGATTGTTGATGATATCAAAAGAGTAGTAGGTGCTGCCGCCGCTGGTGCTGCCGTCCCAGGTATTGATTTCCCACCACATATCATTGTCGATGGTGACACCATATTCCACAGTCGAGTCGATGCCGTAGCAGTCCTCGGCGAGCATATCATAGGTTCCGGCGGGCATGTAGAAATAGTAGCTTGTCCCTGACGCTATGGTTTCGCTGCCCAGCCAATCCTCACCCCAACTGGATGAACCGGCGGGCGAGAAATAGACATAGCAGATGTCTTCGGGAAGGTTATTGATGATCTCCATCGAGACGCCGCCAGGGGTGCCGATTTCGTCATACAGCTCCCATTGATAGCTTCCGTTGATGGTTACATTATACTGCTCGTTCAGCACTGCCATGTCACAGCCGACGGCCTGCATATCCCAGGTGCCGGAGTTTACATAGAAGGTGTAGGAGGTACCGGCGGGGATGATGTCGCTGCCGAGCCAGTCAGGACCCCAACTGTCGGCGGTTAGCGGCGTGATGTAGACATAGCAAACATCGACGCTGCTGTGGTTCAGTACGGTCAGATCATAGCTGCCGGTGCTCGCCGATGCAGGCGATGCCGAAGCCGACAGCATCCAGGTCGTATCGGAGTTGATGTAAACGCCGTATTCTTCGGCCAGGTAGTTGAGATCACAGTCAACGGCGGCCATATCCCAGACGCCGGGGGTCACTTCGAAGGCACGCCGCCCGCCCGGGAGAACGGTTTCACTGTCGCCGAGCCAGTCGTCGCCCCAGTTGGTGGCGTTGTTGGGCGAGATGACCACGAAGCAGACTTCGGTGCCCAGGTCGTTGATCATCGTCAGGTTCACCGTCCCGGTTCCCGGTACGGTCGCGCCTTCGCCCATCGATCCCTTGCCGGAGCTTTCCTTTCCACCCTGGGGGGATGCCTCTTCGCCGGTTTTGCCGGGAGGCGCTTCGGTTGGCGGCACCTGGGTTGGTGGTTCTGGCGTGACGGTGGTGCCGCCGCAGGCCAGGATCGCACCCAACAACATTACCGATACGACTATCAAACATATGTTTTTACGCGCTGCGTATTTATCCACAGTGGTTTTTCCTCCTTAAAAGGCGATTCAACTAACGATCGAACTGGTCGGTGCGTGGATACGCTGTTTCTACAATTACGCCCAGCATACTACAGAACAAAAAAATCTGCATGGCAAGGTTGTATCAAATCTGTCACGAAACAGTAATAATCGAGATGTGTTTTGCCCCGGGTGTATTCATATATTGGGGCAGATCACTCCCCATCCCGGCGCTGAAAGGCTTGTCCGTAGTTAAGGGCGAGGAAAGTTGTGCCTGATTTTGTCCGTGAAGGAACAACCCCCTCTGTCGCTGCGCGACATCTCCCCCAGATTTGGGGGCGATCAGGGTTGGCTTTGTTTGATACGGTTTG
>DAOUES010000024.1:0-7844 GCA_034430335.1 Anaerolineae bacterium
CCCCGGCGCGTATAATAATCAGGCTGTCGAATCGTGAAACGCGGAGAAAAGCCCCTCATGGAGAAAGTATCGCCCCGGAAAGTTGTCAACCAGATCGCCGGATCGGAGCACATCCGGTCGTGGCTGCGGCGTGACCTGATCGTACTGGCGCTGTACGTCGCGCTGCTGGGGATCATGACCTACCCGCTGGGACTGTACCTCAAAACCGGCCTGCCCAGCACCGGGCGGGACGTCTTTTCCGCCTTCTGGCAGAACTGGTGGCTGCGGGAAGTGTTCGCCGGGCGCGACAGTCTGGCGGTGACCTCGAACCTGTTCTACCCGAACGGGCTGGAAGCGACCTTCATCCCCCGGCGCTGGCCCGGCATGCTGCTCTGGCTGCCGCTGGCGGCGCTGTTCGGCGATGTCGCCGCGTACAACCTCACCGGCCTGACCGGGCTGCTGATCGGCGCGTACGGGACGTTCCTGCTGATCCGCCGCCTGACCGGTCACGACATCGCCGCGTTTACCGGCGGGGCGTTCTTTACTTTCTATCCCCAGCACCTGATCGACGCTTTCGGCCAGCCGAACACGGGCAGCGTCCAATGGATGCCCTGGTTCCTGCTGCTGGTCGTGATTTCGCTAGAAGAGATCGCCGCGCTGCCGGACGACCGGCGCTGGCTGCCGGGGAAAACGATCGGGCTGCTGGCCGGTGCGTCGCTGGTGGGGGCGATGAACGCCTATACCAACCTCAAGATATGGGTGCTGGCCGCGTTCGTGATCGGCGGGTACGTGCTGCTGGCCGCGCTGCGTGATAAGCTCTGGCGGCGGGGCGTCTTCTGGCAGGCGGCGGCGATCATCGCCGTGCTGAGTTTGCTGATCGCGCTGCCGGTGCTGCTGCCTTATCTCAACTCCGCCTGGCTGGGCCACGCCATCGAGCAGACCGACCTGCGTAAAGGCGCTGACCTGCTGGCCTATTTCACACCGGCCAACGGGCTGACCGTGTTCATGCCGCGTGTCACCAGCTACCACATGCACCTGAAATTTGCCGACTGGCAGTACAACTCGTTTTACCTGGGGCTGGTCACGCTGCTGCTGGCCGCCGCCGCGCTGGTCGACATGGTAAAGAACAAACGCGGCACCTGGGTCTGGCTGGCGCTGTGCGTCGTCTTCCTGAGCCTGAGCCTGGGCACGACGCTCCGGGTCGACAACGACAAGGTGGAGAGCCTCATCATGCCGTATGCGCTGCTCCAGAACAACCCGGTGTTCGCCGCGCTGCGCGAGCCGCATCGATTCGCGCTGGCCTTCCTGCTGCCCTGGTCGGCGCTGGCGGGGTACGGCGTCAAGGCCAGCCTGGAATGGATCGAGAAGAAGATCAAGCTGCCGCCCGCCGCCGTAACCGGGATCGCCGGGGTCGCCATTGGCCTGATGCTGTTCGAGATCGCGCAGATACCGTTCGCCCAGTGGATTTTTGACGCGGGGGAGACCACCGACGCCTACCGGTTCATCGACGAGTATGGCGAGGGGGCGATCATCGACGCGCCGATGGGACGCGGGTATTCGAAGTATTACATGGCGCTGCAAACGGTGCACGGACAGCCGATCATCGAGGGGATGTCGGCGCGGATACCGGCTGACGCCTACGACTATATCGAGGGAAACCCGCTAACCGCCGCCTGGTACAACCTGGAAGCGCCGGATTGTTCCTACGATCTGAACGAGGCCGCCCGGCAGCTTCGCGCCGACGGCTTTCGCTATGTCATCGCCCACTACTACGTGCCGGGCAAGGGCGACAACATCGACGAGGAACTCAAACCGCTCCAGGCAGTCACCGGCAGGATCGAACCGATCTTCGACAACGGCGAGATGCAGGTCTACCTGCTCGACGACCTCGCAGAAGCAGCGCTCTGCCCGGCGGAGTAGGCCGCCTGCCCGCGATCAGTCATTGCACCTGCACCAGGTAGAGGTCGCTGACACGATCCAGCACGGCGAACCGGCCCGGATACCCATCCAGCAGGTCCAGCATGAAATCGTCGTCCTCCGAGAAGACAAGGTACTCGACCCCGTATTCCTCGAACAACTCCAGCCTGCGTTCGGCGCGTGTGCCCGCGTTAGTCATCTCGTTCCAGGCGGCCTGACGCCGGTTGGCGACCTCGGCAGGTATGTTGTGCAGGATCAGGTACCTGACCCCACGAGGCGCGACGACCTCGGCATTCGACGAACTGCCCAGCAGGTAGAAGTTGGCCGGAGCCGTCCCGACTACCAGCGGGTCGGGGTCGGGGAGCGCGTCGATCCGCTCGCCGATCTCGGCCATATTGAACAGGAAATCGCGGTGTGGGCGGTCGATGCGGGCGCTGATCAATATCGGGCGCGGGCCGATTATCCCGGCGGCGTAGCAGCCAAGCATCAGGGCTATGCCCAGGACGGCGGGGACGACCCGGGTCCTGATCCGCACACGGGCAGCGTCTTTGGTATCCGGCAGCCGGTTCAGGACGACCTGCACGGCATACGCCCCGGCCAGCCCGTACATCGCAAAAAGTGATACCCGCCATAGTTGAAGCGGCGACAGGAAAATACCGAGCATCCAGCCGGTCAGCGGGAGCAGACCGGCGGCGACGACCGTCAGCAGCGCGGCGACAAAGAGCGCCGATTGGTCGCGGAAGCGGTCGAGGAATACGGCGAGCATTCCCACCCCCAGGATCGCAATCCCCAGGTAGGGGATGATGCCGTCGAGCCGGGTGCCGATATTCAAACCGCCATACTCGTTCAGTATATTCACGGCGACATCTTCAAGCTCGAACAGCATAAAACGATGGTTAAAACCGTAAAGCTGCCCGGACGATCCCCAGGTGCTGATGCGCAGGTCGGTCTTGTAAGAAAAGACCTCCTCGACGCTGTCCAGCGTGTACCCGTGAACCGACAGGACGCGGATCAATATATAGGGTGAGATGGCGACGACCAGCACGGCCACGACTGCCAGCATCGTTCGCCAGGGCTGGCGTCGGGCCAGCTTGACATAAAAGACATACGCGGCGGCGACCATAAAGGCGATCCCGGTCACCGTGCTGTGCGTGAGCACCAGCGCCGCCGCAGCAGCAGCGACGACGGCAAGCCTGCGCCGGGTGGGATCGGCCAGGTAAGCGGTGATCAAACGGAAGAGAACCGGGGCAAGGATGTAGGCCACCACCGTTTTGTCCTGGGCCATGCGGGAAAATACAAATTCCCCCTGCCCTTTCTCGTATGTCGTGAGAAAAAACGTGCCGACCTGGATGACGACCGACAGCGAAGCAAAGGCCGGGTTGAATCCTAACCCGCGAGCCAATCCCCACAATGACAGCAGGGCCAGCACCATACAGATCGAAGGGAGAAACATGGTCATCAGGGGCAGGCTGTGAACCCCGCTCATCCAGGACAGATAGGCTTCGGCACCCTGCCAGCCCGCCAGCCACCAGCGGGTATAGTCGAGGCGATCCAACGGCGGGTATAGAATTTCCGAAAAACTCAACTCGTCGACGGTCTGGAAGCGCGTGGCGTAGGAACTGTATTCACAGTCATCCTTGCTGTGGGTCGGCTTTTCCAGCCGGATCAGGGCAAAGGTGAGGGCCAGCAGCAGCGGAAGCAGCACCCAGACGGTGAGCCAATCGGGGCGGCCCGGTTTTTTCGCCGGCCTGCCGCGCCCGGCGACTGCGATCCCCGCCCAGACGATGCACAGCCCGCCCAGCGCCGCGTAGATGATCACGACTGCGGCGAAATTCAGGTGAATCCGTCGGCGAGCACCTCGAACCAGGATTCGGACATGCCGAAGGTGATGGCGAGGCAGATACCGGGCAGGATGAAAACGACGAAGGCGATCAGCACCTTGAGCATCAGGTATGGGCCAAGCCAATCGGACCAGGGGAGAGCCTGGAGCAGCACCCAGCCCACCAGCGCCGCAGTGAGCGAGAGAATCACCCGGATTCTTTTGCCGGTCGAGAAAATGGACAAAACGTTCTTCATAGAATAAGCGCATCCTCTCCACAGGCGGCGGCACGCCACAGCGCCGCCGCCGGGCCTTCACGGAAATCGCAGAGAACAGAACGAGCGGAATTGTACCCGACCCCTGACCGCGTCACAACGGGCGGGTGTAGACCTGCCACTGCTTGTAGAGTGTTGCGCCGATCTTCTCCGACATGCCCGGCGTATTGTGGGCGTTGTCGGCGGAGGTGATCGAAAAGTCGATCCAGGTGTAGCCCTTATCGCGGGCGCGGCGGACAAGCTCGTCCATCAGCACGACGCCGATCCCGGTTTCCTGGTAGCCGGGCATGATCAGGACGCTTTTCAGGGCGAGGCATTCGATTTTCGGCCTGCGCAGCCTGACAAGAAGCTGTAGATAGTTCCAGGGGTAGCGCAGGCCGTTGGTGTGGATGAACACCTCGTTGAGATTGGGGACGGCTGCGAACATCGCCACGACCTCGCCGCCGACTTCGGCGAAGAGCACCAGGTCGGGATCGGAGATATCGCGGAAGGGTGAAAACAGGGCCTCGACCGCTTCACGCGCCCAGGGGATGCCGTCCGGCCCGGCGAGGACCGTATTCAACAGCCTGTGGACATGGTCGATCTCGGCGTCCCATTGGGAGAGATCGGCCCCGCGAATGGTGAGCGAATCCTGGCGGCGGAATCGCCGGGCGGGGCGCTCGACGCGGGACAGGGCGGGATTGTCGACGATGTCGAGGGCGTAGGCGACGTTGAACGCGCGGGCCGGTTCGAAGCCGTAACGTTCCATGAAGCCCTGATAATAGGTGGGGGTATGGCCGCAGAGCAGCGCCGGGGGGCGGTCACGGCCTGAGATCAGCACGCCGTAGGCGTCTTCGTAGTCGAGGTTGAAGGGGCCGAAAAAGCGCTTCAACCCGTGTTCGCGTCCCCACGCGGCGGCTTTGTCGACCAGCGCGCAGAATACGTCGTAATCCTCGACGTATTCGAAGAAGCCAAAGACGCACTCGCCCAGGCCCCGGCTGGCGTTGGCGTCGAAGTCCTCCCCGGCGCAGATCGTGCCGACCGGTTTGCCATCGCGCCAGGCGATGAAGAAATCGGCGCGGCCATGCTGGAGAAAAGCGCCCTTTGCCGGGTCGAGGACTTTCCGGCGCTCGGGGAGGAGGGGCGGCACCCAGAGGGGATCGTCACGGTAGATGCGCCAGGGGAAGGTCAGGAAGATGCGTTTTTCGCGGTTTGTGCGGACGGGTCGAACGTCGATGGTGGACATGGATGGCCTCCGGGTGATTTGATAGAGACGGGAGCACTCAGCCATGATCACCCCCTGCCACACGCACTGCGTGCGGCTGTCCCCCCTTAGCAAAGGGGGACAACATATCTCTATCTGCGATAGATTTCCCTCACAGAAAATCTTCAGTTCGAAAAAGTTTCAATCACTTCATTATGAATAGCGCAGTTTGTTGCCCAGCACAAATCCGAGGAGACCGGTGAGAGTGATCCCCAGCAGCGCCTCGACGCTGGTCAGCAGGCCGACGTTGGCGACATAGGGCCGCACCGAGCTGATGTCGATGGTCGACATCGACGCGAGCGAAAACAGGAGCGCATCGAAGAAGTTGGTGGTGGGTCGGCAGAGCGCCCGGAAGGTGCCCGACACTTCGGAATAGGAGCAGCCGGGGGTGACGGTCAGCATGCCGCCCGCCCAGTAGATCAGGGCGAAGAGCGCGATCAAGACGATCAGCCAGAAGGCCGGGCGCAGGAGACTGTTGCCATAGTTGGCGACCTTGTCGGAGAATTCGAGGACGAGCCACTCGTAAAAGTCGGGGCGGTAGCGATAGTCTTTGTGGCCGCGCCAGCGTGGGTACAGCCATCGAAAGGCTTTTGGGGTGCGCCACAATTTACGCATGGTCTTCTCGCGGATATGCGCCCAGTTCGCGGCCTCGTAATCGCCCGCGTCTTCGAAGTAGCCTTTCAGACTGGCGAAGATGTCCATCGCCTCGGCGAAGTGGCCGGTTACCTCCTCGCGGATAGAGGATTCGTAGAGGCGGCTGCTGATCCGCAGCCAGAACCGGCGGAGTCCTTTCGAGCGGCGGTTGGGGCCGAGAAGCTGCTTGTAGCGAAGACTGAGAATGCCGGAGAAGGACGCCTCGTAGAGTTCGACTCCTTCGAGGGAACCGACGCCTGAGAGAGACACGTCGCGGAGATTGGCCCAGCGGAGGTTGGCCCCTTCGAGATTGGCCCAGCGAAGATCGACGCCGCAAAGCTGGGTGCGGACAAGACGCGCCTCGCCGAGATCGGCTTCGGTGAGATCGGCTTCACAGAGGACGGCGTCGTAGAGATCGGCGTCATGGAGGGTCGCACCGTCGAGGCAGGCGCGGCTCAGGTTGGCCTTGCGGAACGAGGCTTTGTCGAGCGTGCAGCCGTCGAGCATGGCGCGGGTGAGATCGGCTTCATAGAACTGCGCCCCGCGCAAATCCGACTCGAACAGGTCGGCGGCGGAAAGGTTCATCCAGCGGAGGTCGATTTCGGGCAGGCTGACACCGCGCATCACCACGCCGGAAAAGTCGAGGGGCGGGCGGCTGGTCAGTTCGCGCCAGTCGTTCCACAGGGCGACCGCGTCGTCGCGGTCGGACGTGAGAAAGGCGACCAGGCTGCTGCGGTCTAGCTGGCTCAAATCTTCCGGCGTGCGGATGGCATCGATCATGGCTGGCTCCTCGAAAGGTTATGCCGACCATTATACACGGAATGGGGGAAGAGTCGATGGACGCCGTGTGGGGTGTTATGGCACCATTACAGCGTGCGGGGGTGCGGCCCGCCTGCGAAAGCAAAGCACCGCTAAACGCGGCAATGAGGTACAATAGAGATGTGGCAGCAAAGGGGGTCAAGCATGAATGCTTCAACATTATCACCGGTCTATGACCATTTCCTCTCGTTTGTCGTAGAAAAAGCCACGCCGCGAGAGGTGCTTGCCTTTGACATTCCGGCAGACTTGCGAGATCGGGCCATCGATCTGCTCGACAGGCAGGACGCAGGCACCCTGACCCCGGAAGAAGCCGATGAACTGGCCCAGATGCAGCAAATGGATCGACTGGTGTCGGCGCTGAAGGCCAGGGCATTGGCGGCATCGAAGCAGCCATGAGTGTTGTCCCGGAGTCTCTCCGTCTCCAGATTCGGGAGCGCGCCGAACAGCGCTGCGAGTACTGTCATAAACCGGAAAGTGTCGAAGTTTACCCCTTTCATATTGAACATATCATCCCATTAAAACATGATGGAACATCAGAACCCGAAAATCTGGCCTGGGCCTGTTTTCAATGTAACGTTGCCAAAGGCACGGATATCGCTGGCTATGACACCGAAACCGGTGACCTGACTCCCCTGTACAACCCCCGCACACAGCCCTGGGGTGATCATTTTCAGTTGCATGAAAACGGCATGATTGAAGGAATAACACCAATCGGGCGGGTGACTGTGCGATTGCTGCAGATCAATGCTTCGGAGCAGGTTGAGATCAGGCTACGGCTGATCGATGTCGGTTTGTGGTAGCGATAGAGTAAAGACACAAAAAGCCGCGCGGGGTGAAATCGGTGCGGCGGTGCTTTTCCTTCGTATCGACACATGGTTGGCCTGTCCGCAGCGGAGAGGGCGGGGACAAGCCCCGCCCCTACGAGATGGATCAAAGACTGTAAAGATCAACGGTTGCGGCGTTGGTTTAGTCTGTCATAGGTTTGGTGGCCGTGATCCGGGCGGAGTAGATGCGCGGCAGGCTGGCCTTCTCACCCAGGAAGGTGCTGTCGGATTCGACTTTGCTGACGACTTCGATATCGGCGAACCCGGCGTTACGGATCAAACCGAGATACTCATCCACGTCGACCGCCCCGGTGATGCAGGCGGCCCAGGCGTCG
>DAOUES010000025.1:0-7475 GCA_034430335.1 Anaerolineae bacterium
GCGCCACCTGGAAGCCGTAGGTGGTGGCTACGTTTTTCAGGGGTTCCCCATCGGTACGGGCAATCTGCCGACCATCCAGGTCAGCCACATAAGCATCAATGATGGTCGGGAAATGGGCCTGGTAGCGGGCCAGTTCGGATGCCACATCTGCCGGGACCATGGATTGCAGCGTAACCGATTCCGCTAACAGCGGGAGGACAGAGGTGATATTCTCAACTTCCAGGGCAATCTCCTCGGCGATGCGATGCGTCAGCTCCTGGTTGCCCTGGGTGATAGTAGCGGTCACGATCCGCCGCGCCAGGGTAGTGAGCGCCCATCCGGTGATCCCCAGGGACAGGATGACGACGGTCACAAAGACCGCCAGTATCCGGTAGGAAAGCCTGGTGAATTTCATCGCTCACTGCTCTCCATAGAATGTGCTGAATATGTCCAGAATCTGATCTCGGTTGGCCTGAATCCAGGCCGGGTCGGACGGGATAACCCGCAGTTGGGTGACGCTGGCGATATCAGCCGGAGGACTGACGTCAAGCCGCACCGGGACCACACCATCCAGGTCGCGCAGCAGCGTCTGTCCTGACTGGGATAGAATGAATTGCTCGAATACTTTTGCGCCTTCCACATTGGAGGCATCCTTGAAGATGGCGATAGGGCTGGGCACCATTACTACGCCTGTATCCGGATAGACGAAAGCGATGGATGCATCGGGATTCTCTAGCAGGAGCTTACGCACGGTGAAGTCAATGGTGACACCGATATCCAGTTCGCCTGCCGCAATGAGCTCTGTCGTTTGGGTGTTATCCTGGATGACCGGCTCGTTGGCCGCCAGTTGCCGGAAGAAATCCTCGCCGTAGGTTGGCTCATGGAGCAGCACACCCATGAAGTACAAAAAAGCCCCAGATGTTTCAGGACTCGCATGGCCTAACCGACCACGATACTGGGGGTCGAGTAAATCCTGATAGCCAGTCGGTGGGGTGGTCACCGCTTGAGTGTTGTAAGCCACCACCATATTTAGCAGGCGGGCACCAAAATAAGTGTTATTCTCATCAACCAGGTTAGGTAGCAGCGCATCTGCCTCCGGCGGCCTGTATTGAAGGAGAACCCCTTGCTCTTTCAAATCTTCCGCCCCCGTTAAGTCGGCCACCCAGATCAGGTCGGCACCGACGCGGCCCGCCGCCAGTTCCTTTTCGATCAGGACCATTACATCACCGGTACCGGCGCGGTAGACTTGCAGATCAACAGTGGGGTAGTGTTCTTCGAAGGCGGATTCGATGTCGGCAATGACTTCGGTCGGTACCGAGGTGTAGAGAACGACTGGCCCGCTGACCTCGGCAGGTCTTCCGCAACCGGTGAGCCAGACACCACTTAGAGCAGCTAATACCACCCAGGGGAGCAGCGATCCAGTAAAAGGAAACTCCGTCCATACGGCACCGCATTTATTCCCCATTGTGCAGCACTCCCATCATGAAAGGCCAAATGTTTAGGCCCAAAGTGGAACGGTTGGGATCTGGTCTAAAGTGACGAGATTCCTTGTGCTCGTTGGAGCTTCGCAGTACTTCGGGACAGCGAGCAATAATTTGTAACCATTGTATACCAGAACCAGTTTGCCCGGATCGTTACCCTCGACCTAGAGAGCGTTAACCTAGGGGGCGGGGACGACCCCGTCCCCCCGGCTTCAGAACCGGACGTGAACCTTTCGGTTCATCCGGCTCCTCGTCTCAACCGGCTCCTGTCACGAGCGCCACCGACTGTTCAGCCTGTCTGTCCTGAGCAGTCTTTCGGTGGTGACAGTGAACATGGAGAAGCTGCCAGTTTGCATAACAATCTCGACCTCCCATTGATTTGGGAACGAGATGGTCAACTTCTGTCCAGTCCTCCATAGTAAAGACCAATCCACACGAAGCGCACTTCCCATCCTGCTGTTTCAAGAGGTTTACCACTCTGGTTGGCAAGCCTGGGTAGCGAGCCAGCCGCCTGGCCCAGTACACCCAATCGCCATCATAGGGACTTTTCGTGCCCCGGATTTTGGTATGCCGCCAGATGGGAGTATTGGAATGCAGATACAGCGATACCCCATCCGGTGTAGCAAAGTTCCAGGTACCCTGGTCACGATGCCAGTACTTGTTGGCCATCCATGTTCCAGATTTACCTTGATGACGACGTTTTGCCCAGCTGTAGGGGCTAAAAAATCAATCGGTTCCCAAAAGGTGATGAAATCGGGTAGAATTCTGCACTGCATTTGACAGTAAATCACACCTCAAAGGTCATTCACTATTGATCCTGAAAACTGCATATCGTCGGCTCCAATTCGCCATCCAGAGAAGGCGTGAATCTCTTGAGTCCTGGTTCAAGCAAAAGACCAAGCCAGCCGGAAGATGTCAAGTCATGAGTACGATAGCAGACTTGAATCGAAGCAAAGAGGAATTGATTGCGGAGAACATGTTTCTGCGTCAGCAACTCATTGTTCTGGAGCGGGAGGTAAAGCAACCGAAACTGAAACAACGTGACCGGCAGATCTTAGTCTTACTCGCCAGTCGGATTGAAACGTGGCGGGAAGCCTTGCTGGTGGTGAAGCCGGATACACTGGTTGGTTGGCACTGGCAAGGATTCAAGCTGTACTGGCGCAAGAAATCACAAGTTAGGCAGGGCAGGCCGCCCATTGCCGCTGAGACTATTGCGTTGATTGAAGAAATGGCCATCAACAATCGAACATGGCGTGCAAAGCGGGTTCAAGGAGAACTGCTGAAGCTGGGTATCAAGGTCAGCAAAGAGACCGTCAAGAAGTATATGAGACAAGCAAGAAAGAAATTCCCACCGAGTAAACACGGACAATCCTGGGCAACCTTCATTGCCAATCACGCAGGCGAGACCTGGGCTTGTGACTTTGTGCAGACTTTCGACATCTTCTTTCGGACGATATTTGTGTATTTCATTGTTGAATTAGGCTCTCGTCGGATTGTCCACTATGGCGTGACCCGCGCACCCAGTGATTTCTGGGTTGCCCAGCAGGTAAGAGACGCAACGCCTTACGATGAAGGACCCCGTTTTCTCATTCGAGATAATGACTGCAAGTACGGGCAATGTTTCACACAGGTCGCGAACGGGAGGGGAATCAAGGTCATCAGAACGCCAGTGCGTGCTCCGAAAGCCAACGCAATCTGTGAACGCTTCATGGGCAGTGTCCGGCGAGAATGTCTGGATCACATGCTCATCCTGGAGGAGCGACATCTGCATCGTCTGATTGGCGAGTATGTCACCTATTTCAATCATGCCCGACCTCATCAAGGACTTGACCAGCGTATTCCGGTTCCACCTCAAGAGGATATCTGCCGAATAAGGGGGAGTGACCAACGGATAGTCAGTTATCCGGTGTTGGGTGGCTTGCATCATGACTATCGGCGGGCTGCTTGACCGTCAAATTGGCACCGGATCGACTTTTTGGCCCCCACAGGCATTTTTAGTTCTCATTTTACGCACACATTGATCGATCAGGACGAAATGCCTGCCGTTCTCACTTGCTTCCTATCGACAGGACTTCTAACTGAATAAGGCCGTTTTGCGCCTCAGGGCTGCTGCCTGACACGAGCAAGCGATCCAGTTCCGGGTAGCGATACATCCCGGTGAACAGCGTGTAGCTGCCGGGCGGAAGGTCGGGGGGGAGCGCCAGCTCGATCCGCTGGTGGATGATCTCACCGGGCGACCAGCTCGTGGTGGGATAGGCATCACGCAGGGGAGCGCCGTCGGATTGGGCAACGATGCCGCCCTGTTCATCGACCAGGTGCACAAAGTAGTGAACCCGGCCTTCGGTCGGCGCGAGCGCCTGCCAGGCCAGCGTGAAAGCGAACGTCTCGCCGGGTGCGGGGTCGTTTTCGCGGCGGTAGTCGATCAGGCTGATCGACTCGCCGAGATGCACATCGAACGGCGTCGAGGCGGCGGCGTCACCGGACGGGAGGAACTCGACGGATTGCAGCAGCACACCGGTGCAGGATTCGCGCGGGTCGTCGAGCCAGCATTCGGCGTCGGAGAGCGGGGCGTGGGTCAGCGAACAGCCGATCATACAGCGCGGGTCACCGGACACGGCGCGGCAGGGTTCGCGCTCGATGAAGCGGATGACGTTCAGACCTTCGGCGAGGGTCACACCGGGGAGCAGGTAATCGAGATATTCGCCGATCACGAGGTCGACCGCGGCGGGTTCATCGTTGACTATCAGGCTGAGGTGGCGAGGCGCATCGGGGGCAAGGGCGCGAAAGCGCAGGGAGCCAGATACCGGCTGCGGGGCGTAAATGACAAGGTCGGCGGGGCCGGTCAGCCAGCGGGCAGGGAGTCCGCCGAAGGTCGTCGTCGGCGACCAGCCTTCACGGGTGTCGAGGCCATACATGAGCGGCAGATCAGGCGTGCCTGAAGCATCGACGCGATAGACGGCGGCGGCAGCATCGACGGCCAGCGGGTCGCCAAAAACGATTTGCTGCCACGCCTCAACGGTGGCGGCATCCTGAAGACGCCCGCGACCGACGATCACATAGCCGATGCCCTGGTCAGCGAGGAATGTGCGGACGGCGTCGGGCGACGGGGCAGGGATGATGTCCGCATGGGCGGCGCCGTTCGCCTGCCAGCCAAGCAGGCCGACGAGGCCGGGTTCGGGTTCGATGTCGCGCAGGTCGTGGCCGCCAACCATCGAACGCCGGTGGGTGAGTATGAAGCCCATCGCCTCCTGGGTCATGTCATAGGATTCGGTGGGGATGTTCAGCACGCCGCCGGGGCCGGGTTCAGCGGCAAGGGCGGCGACCGCCGAGGGGGGTGCGGCGGAACGGACGGGCAGCGGCCAGCCGACCTGGGTGTCGAGGACGATCAACACGCAGAGCAGCGGCAGCGCAGCGCGGCGCAGCCAGAGCGGACGGCACGAGAGCCACTCGATCATAATCAGCGCACCCTGGGCGGCAAGGACGGCGACGGCAATGCCGGTCGAGAGGTTAAAGCGGCCCGGCGTGCGACCCAGACTGAGCAGCGGCAGACGGTCGACGAGGGTATAGGGGAGCGGGATCGCGGCGTTCTGCCCGGCGATGGTGAAGCTGACGACCTCGCCGCCGACCTTGAGCAGCGGGCCGAGGGCAAGCACATGGCCGGTAATCGCGGCGGCGATCCACAGGCCGGACTCAGACCGGCGGCGGACCAGGGCGAGGACGATCAGCAGCATCGCGAAAAAGCCCCAATAGGCGGCGACCTCGTGCATGGCGTCAGGCGGCTGGCGCAGGGACTCCGGTAGCAGGTGCGACCAGACCAGGCCGGTTGGCGGGGGGCGGAAGATGGTGAAGAGTGAGGTCGAATTGGCGGTGTCGCCGCCAGTCTGCCAGTTATAGGGGATGGCGGCAGTCTGGCGCAGCAGCGGCGCGGCGATGGGCAGCAGGATCAACAGGCCGACCGCGACGACTATCAGCAGGGCACGCCAGACCGGCCACGAACGGCGGCGGTCGGCATCGAGCAGGACACAGCCGACGACGAGAACGACCGTCAGCGGGGCGGCGGCATAGACACTGGCGGAGATGTGGGACATCGCGGCAAGGGCCATAAAAAGCCCGGTCACAAGGGCATGGCGATAGGTTGGATCGAGGATCGTGCGGCGCAGAAACAGGATAAAGAGCATCGTGAAAGTGAGGTCGCCGACTTCGAGATGCCCGGCGAGGCCGTGCAGCACGCGGAGCGGGAACTGCATCAGCACAAGGCCGCCGACAAACGCCGCGCGGCGGTCTTTGACGACGTCGAGGCAGAGCAGGTAGGCGGCGAAGCCGTTGAGCGTGTAGACGGTCAGCCAGAGGAGGGAATAGGCGCGCACCGGCGTGAAGAGAAGCTCGAAGGGGAAAGCAAGCAGCATATGGAGCGAGGCCAGCGCGCGCAGCGGCGAGAAGTAGCCGGTGGGACAGCCAAGCTGGGTGAAGTGGGCGGGATGGCGACCGGCGAGGATCGCGTCTTTGGCCTGGGAGTAGAGCCAGGTCAGTTGGAATTGATCGCCGATCTGGAAGCCGGGGAAGGCGCGGCCCGATTGGGCGATGACGGGCCAGGTGAGCAGCACGGCCAGCAGGGCGAACAGGAAGAAGACCGCGCCGTCGAGCAGAGTCGATTGGCGGCGGGGGGAAAGCTGGTGGTAGCGGTCGCGGGCCTGGTTGTATAGTTTGATCAATATAGTACGTCTCCATCACTTGTATTCATAGACCTATCATACCCCCTGTGAGCCTGACGGCTCATCCGTCCCGTGTGAAACGAACCCGGCATCTGGCCAAAGCCGCCGGGTTATGGGGCCTCAGACGACCCTGTCCCGGATTGGCTATTTACGCACCTTTGTTATATCGCACCCAGGAGCCACCGATTGAGCAACATCATCGCTCTCAACCAGGCCCTATTTGCTGCTCAGCCCTACTTCGTGTTCTCTTCGACGCGAAACTCGACTATGCGGCGGATGAGGTCAAGCGGGACGGGATCGCTGATCGGGAATTTGACCGAGCCTTTAGCAACCTCGTACGCGGCGAGTTCATCGCGAAACACTCAAGCAGTTGGGCAAGATAGGTTTTCTAACCACAGGCATATTTCGGTCCAACTGCACTAGCAACTATAGTGATAAATACGATCCAAGGTGAATCGGACAGCGATCTTCTATTGTGGTTTGACACCTCGATGCTCCCAGCAGCTTAGTTGGTGTATTATGGAATGTTGGTTATACACAAATGGTCAGGTAGAAACCTGACCAAAAGTTTGACTAGGCGGGAGCGACGGGCTTACCCTCTTCGCTGGGCATTTATGTCTGGTCGCCGCCTAAGCAGGGTGTTTATCACCTAGTTCTTCAATCGCTCGTTCAAAAAATCCGGGAGGGCCGCGCATGACCCTCGCACTCCCGGTACGATTTCAGCCAGTTACTACATTATATATACCTTGTTCGTCCTTGCGTGGCAAGCGCGTGAAGTCCTCGATTCACGCGTTGATGCCGCGCTTTTTTTGTTCTGGCTACGGAGTGAAAGGGAATCGCATGCTCATGACCGAGGTCAACCAACACCAGGCCTATCCACAGGCTGTTCAGGAGTTCATCACCATCCCGGACGCGGTGGATTATTCGGGCTACACCGAGCAGTATGTCCGCCGGATGGCCCGCGACGGATACATCCTGGCCGTGAAGTTCGGCCATGTGTGGATGATCCACTTCGAATCGCTGCGCCACTACCTGGAGCAGGCCCAGAAGCGCAACAAGGATGACCGGCGTTTCGGGCCGCGCGAAAAGGGTGCTGCATCGAAATGTGACGGATAATTCGCCATCCAGTCTATAGTTGACCAAACACAATGACAAGCTAGAATCCAGGCCTTTGTGAGAAGGAAATTGTCAGTAAGGTCTGGAAAATGTCCGTCGTCAACCTCCTCGAACATGTCGTACTGCTCTCTCTGGCCTGTTTGTTCACCTATGTGCTGTAGCGTCAACACCAGGAACGGTTGGAAAA
>DAOUES010000026.1:0-7522 GCA_034430335.1 Anaerolineae bacterium
GACCCGTACGCCTGCCGTTCCACGTGTTTCATTGATTCGCTTCGTTACCGACGACTTGTATGCACGGATAATTGCTGACAGTGATCCTTTTGCTATATCGCCATACTGCCTGTGTGTGGTAGCAATTTCGGGCGCAGCGTGCTGCGCCCGTACGACATCCCGGAGAGGAAATCCAATCTCATGACTCATGTCTACCAGCATAACAATCCCGTGCATATGGTTGGGCATGATGACATATGCATCCAGTTCCACATTCTGCCGCAGTTCAGCCGTTCGCCGCCACTCTGATTCTGCGATTTGACCGTACTCATTCAGCTGCATCGACCCATCCAGCACTTCGCCGAAGATGCATTGGAACCCGGCGGTATTGATCGTCACGAAGTAGGCCCCCGCGTGGGTGTAATCCCACTCCCTTAGGGCCTGTAAAAATATAACTTCCCGAACAGAGTTGGGGCCGCTTGATCGAACGTGCTGCTGTATTGAACAACCCTGCTGACGTGTCGGGAACTTGTTCTTTTACGGACCCTAAGTGCCGAGAGGCATAAGGTTACGGAGCTTCCATAGTAGTCCGAGATGGGGAAAGCCCATTACATGGCGAAGGGAAGCAGGTCATTCAAACGTGGGGAGATATCTTGACAAGCGAAATGCTCTTAGCAGATAAATACCTGCACGTTGTTCAACAGTACAGTGAATGAAGAATGACTGGAGAGCTGCGGTGCGGTGAAAGCCGCACACCCGGTTCGGAGGGGGGCAGTTGGAAACACAGGTTATGCTGTGCACCGGCTGCCTACCCTACTTCCGACATGACCCCCTCAACGTCTCAACGAACACAAATCCCTCGTTTGTGGCATAATACAGATATGACCAGGAAAGCAAAGCTGTACGCACTCACCAGAAACAGCCAGAAAAATGTACGCTTTAAGGATTTCTGTGCGTTAATGACTGCCTTCGGGTTCGTGCTGGTACGGGTACGTGGATCACACCACTTGTACCAGCATGACCAAGTTGAAGACGTGATGAATGTTCAACCAACAAAAAATGATCTGGCAAAAGCCTATCAAGTACGGCAGTTTCTGAAACTGGTTGAGGCTTATGAACTACAGTTGGATGATGTCAAGGGTGAATAAGATGAGCAGTGAGCAGCGATATCCCTACCATATCAATATTTTCTTCGACCCGGAAGACGGCGACTATATCGCCGATGTCCCTGATTTTAAGTATGTCTCGGCCTTCGGTGATACCCCTCAGGAAGCCCTGCGCGAAGTGCTCGTTGCGCTTGAGATGACCATAGAAGTTTACAAAGAACAGGGAAAGCCCCTGCCGGAAGCTCGTTATCGCCCGGCTTATATGACCGGCTGACCGGGTTGTCTCCGGGTTACTCCGCCTCGCCAAGAAAGCTGGCGTCAGCGACGAAGAGCTGGATGCGATCAGGACACTGCTCGCCTGGGCACCAGATAGTGGAGATGAAATGCCCGGAACGGGAGGGGCCAGGAAGCTGCGTGTGCCACTTGAGGAAAGGGCAAAAGTGGCGGATACCGGGTGATCACCTTTTACAGCGGCCAGGATATCCCGGTGTTTCTACTTGACATCTATGCCAAAAGTGAGCGGATTGATCTAACTCAAGGTGAAAAGAACATCTTGAAGGAACTGTTGAAAGAACTGGTGGAGACTTACAGGAGACAGGAAGATGAGTGATGCCGGAAAGCGCCTGATTGAGAGAGCACAACAGGCCCTGGCATTTGCCAGAGGAACGGCAGATATCGAGGATTACCGGGTGCACATCCCCGAAGAGATTGATGTCAGGAAAATCCATGAATCACTGGGGATGAGCCAGTCAGAATTCGCGGCGTATTTCGGGTTCAGTGTGCGCACCCTGCAAGAATGGGTGCAGGGGCGGAGCAGTCCACGTGGGGTAGCGAAGAATTTCCTGATTCTTCTGCAGCGAGAACCTGAACTGGTACGGAATGTGCTGGTTGCTGCCGACATCCCCCCTGAAACCCAGAAGTCAACGCCCCCCCGCTAAAGCAGGGGTAAACCGCTCACAGCAAAAACGTTTCTGACTGATCAGAAACAGTTTTCCGATGATCCCCCGCAGCCCGACGTGAATCGTGGATCAAGCGGCAGCTTGACTGCCGTACAGAACGCCGGTATCATGTACGGCATAAGGAGGGCCACATGGATACAAAATTGACGGTGCGGGTGCCGCGCAGCCTGCTGGAAAATGCCAAGCTTTACGCCAAAGCCAACAATACAACATTGACCGCGCTGATATCCGGCTATCTCGAGCGCATCCCCACCGAGCCGGGACCGCTTGATAAAGCCCCCATAGTCCGCCGGATCACCGGTTTGCTTTCCCCGGAGGTATCCGAAGACGATTACAAAAAGCATCTAGAGGAAAAGTATGGCGGGCAGCGATAAACTGAGCGTGCTGTTCGATCTGAACATCATCCTGGATGTGTTTCAAAACCGCGAAGGATTCTACGAGTTTTCCGCCGAGCTGCTGGCATGCGCCGAAACAGGCGACATCCAGGGCTGGCTGGCGGCTCATTCGGTGACCACCCTGTTTTACCTGATCGCCAAAGACCGGTCACCGGAACAGGCAAGCGTGACACTCACCAGCCTGCTGCAATTTCTCAAGATTGCGCCGGTAGACCAGGATACCATCGAGCAGGCGTTGAACCTGCCTTACCGGGATTACGAGGACGCCGTCCAGGTGGTCGCTGCGCTGCGAATCCGCGCCGACTACCTGCTGACCCGAAACGTACGCGATTTTGAACCCGCCCCGCTGCCCGTCGTCCAGCCCGCCGAACTGCTGGCGATTCTCAAAATGACTTCTGACTGATCAGAAACACTCACGGACGTTCATAATCTACAGACAACAAAGTCTTGTTATAATCAAGGTGATTGTTAGAGGCGAAAGGATCGACCATGCAGACCCCGGCTGTGACGACCATCATCAAGATGCTGGAAACGCTCCCTGAGACCGCACAAAACCAGGTTGTAGATCATCTGCGGGAGTACATCGCTGTGATGCGGGACGAGGCGCTATGGGACAGCCAGTTTGCCAACAGCCAGGATAAGCTGGCCGATGCCGCTCGTCGCGCCAGGCAGGAAATCGCCGATGGGCAGGCCAGGCCGATGGATTATGACACCTTATGAAATCGGAAACCCTCCCCTCCTTCTGGGAGTTATATCAATCGCTTGAAGCCAAAACACGGCAGCGGGTAAGAAAAGCCTATCAGTTGTGGGCGCAAGATCCGTTTCACCCATCATTACATTTTAAGTGTATACGGGCTAAGGAAAATATCTGGTCGATCAGGATATCTCGCAGCTACCGAGCACTGGGAATCTGGGAAAACGAAACCATCACGTGGTTTTGGATTGGGAATCATGATGACTGTGAACGCCAGTTTTCATAGGAACCCTTCCGGCTGCCGCGCGCTCGCGCTGCATCACATGACGATGTATAATCATGATGTTACGTTATGATGTTCGCCGGAGACAGCCCTATGCAGCGCACCCAGATTATGCTCGAGCCGGAGCAGCACAAGGCCCTCACCGAGCTGGCCCGCAACCAGAACCGGAGTCTTTCGGATTTGATCCGGGAAATGCTGCGCGATCAGCTTGAGCGCAGCCGGCAGAAAGAGCTTGCCCGCGCAGCGCAGGCCCTCCTGCCCGACTACGAATCTGATCCCGAACTCACCGCCTTCACCGCCATCGACGGAGACAGCTTCCATGCGGAAGGGTGAAATCTGGCTGATCAGCTTCGATCCGACCGTCGGCGCGGAAATACAGAAGACACGCCCGGGGATAATCGTAAGCGAGGATGCTGTCGGCGTCCTGCCGCTGCGGGTGATTGTTCCCCTCACCGAGTGGAAAGACCGCTATGCCGCTGCCCCCTGGATGATCCGCATAGACCCGGACGGCGAAAACGGCCTGAAAAAATCTTCTTCGGCAGACACCTTCCAGATTCGTTCCGTATCGACGGCCCGGTTTGTCGAGTGCACCGGGCGGGTATCACCGGCCATACTCGCCGAAGTGCTGGAGGGGATCAAGGTCGTCACCGGCATCTGAATCTCAAACCGTCCACGAATCAAAAACCCCCGGCGGTTGTCGGTGGGGGCTTCCGACATCTCCCTCCAGCAAATCAGGCAGGGCAAGGTGAGCATCTTGTGAGGGCACAGGGAAGGGACTGCTGAGCGTTAAGCGTTTTTCTCAGCAAGCATGGCATCAAGCTGAGGCACCAGCGACGGTACACTTTTGGTGGCGGTCTTCCACAGAATAGCATCGTCGAGAGCATGGTACGCATGGAAAAGATAATTACGCATGCTGATGATGTCACGCCAGGGCACATTTGGGTGGACTTCGCGCCATTCGTCCGAGATGCGAGAAGCGGCTTCGCCAATGATACCTATTGACATCATCAGGGCACGGCGCAGCATGATATCGGTGCCCAGATCGGCGTACTTTGCACCCTGGGTAAAGAGCAGCACCTCGTCGCAGGCTTCACGCATATGCTGCAAGCGCAGCCGGTCATCGTCACGCGGCACGGTCATAGATCACCTGCGCCTGGGCGAGAACATCGGCGCGGATATGCTTGCTGAGGCCGCCGGGCGTGGTCATATCGACCGGGTAGCCGAGAATGGCGGCTAACTCATCTGCCATAGCAAAAAACTCCCAGCCCGGCGTCTGCCCTGCCTCGAACTCGACCAGCACGTCGACGTCGCTGTCCGGGCCGAAATCGTCACGCAGCACTGAACCGAACAGCGATAGCCGCCGGATATGGTGCCTGCGGCAGAAAGCCTGTATCTGGCTGTGAGAAAGCTGTATCCTGGTTACCATGCGAATTATTATAACCCACGAAGGGAGGCCGCGCAGCGCAGTCCCAACGCCGCCTATCAGCCCGTGTACTCCCGCTTGAACTTGCGATGATGCAGCGGCAAACACCAGGTGAATCAAAAAACCCCCGCCAGTTGTCGGTGGGGGCTTACCCGTAGATGTCTCAGGCTCCTTCGATTAACCTGACCGACGGAACATGCCGCGCCTGAACCGGCTCGATGGCCGACACCGGTACGGCAGCGATGGAGATCGTCTCCCCCAGCGCGTTGAATATCTCCAGAACAGCGCCTTCCTCACCACCCTGTGGATGTTCGACACACTCGACAAGCGTAGCAACATCGCCTGCCTTCAAATGCTGTTCCGGGAAGTCACGTGTTACCGTCACCCGCGAATAGAGTTCAACCTTCATCAGCTTACCGCCCCTTTCCCGGAAATAACGTTACAAAGCGGTATTTCTGTTTTTCATCCGCCGCTTTCACAATCCATATTGTGACCACAGGAAGAGTCACGTCACCGATACCAACCAACTCACCTTCTACTCGATAATAGCTCCCATAGATGCTACTCTGATCTTCCACTGCGTCATAGCTGGCAAGCAACCTGTAGATAGCCTCTTCCAGATCGTCAGGATTATCCTGTGTAAAACCGGCTTTTTCCAGATAACGCGATTTGTCGTCTTCAATTCGATGCACAAGCAGGTATCGAGTCAGCTTATCACGGGGGATTATCGCTTCATGAACTGGAATCGTGACTACTTTGACAATGTGACATTGTCAAACTACATACTCGGCAGCTCTACGCCAACTGGCCGGTCGAAGTCGTACAGCTACTATGAGACCAAAGCCAAGCCCGGCGGCAGGCGTCGCCGGGTGCGATGCGAGGTTGTCGACTCGCAAATCCCTGGCCTTCTTAAGGGGCTGGTTGTCGATCCGGAACTGCTGCCCGAAATTCGCAGGCTGTACCACGAGCACCTGGCCGAAATAAGAGGGCCGACAACCGAGGAACGAATCAAGGATATCAAGAAGCTGATCGGTCGACTGCACAATGAAGAGGCGGCACTCGCTCGCCTCTTCGCACAGGGAAAGCTGAGCGACAAGAACTACGATACGCTCCACGACGAGTGGCGGGCGAAGCTCTTTCAAGCCGAACAGGAGATACAACGCCTGAGCAATGGCGACCGGCAGTACATCGATGATCTGGAGGTGGCGTTGGTGCTGCTCAGGTATGTTGACCGGGTCTTCGAACGGTTGGAAAAGAAGTAGCAAAAGCGGCTGTTGCAAATTCTGATTAAGCATATTATCATCGACACTCATCCAATCAAGTCCGCCTTGACGTAGCGCCGCCCGACATTTGTCGGGCGGCTTGTGCTATGTGTGACAATCCACCGGTGGGTTCTCCTAGAACTCCTTCTCCATCTCGTCGACCGCGTCTTTGGCTTCCTTCAACCCCAGCCCTGTTTGCAGCCGGTACAGCTTGATCGCCTCGATCTTGTTGCCGCTGATCAGCGCCGCACGCACCTCGTCTAGGTCGAATAAGTCGTCCTCGTCCCCGAAATCATCGTAGACGAGGTTCATCTCGCTGAGGATGAAATCGACCTTGCGCTCGAGCTTTTTGACTGCCCGCGCCAGGATCAATATCCGTTCCGAGTCCGACTGGGTGTCCACAAATTTGTCCATGATCTCCTCCTGTCTGTGCGAATTACCCCCAGTATCGCACCGATCGGGTATTTGTGCCTGATCCCTTCTGACACCAATCAAGAGCATGGGCGGTTGCCTGCGGCGGACAGCCGTACTATAGTGAACGTCTGATCCACCTTACGCAGTTGAGAGGATATTGGGCGCGATGAGCAATATCGATCTGATGAAGATGGTCTTCCGGCCCAGGCCCGGCTGGATCAACCGGACGGAGAAGGACGGCACCCCTGCCTCCGCAGAGATCGTCGGCGACCCACAGGCGATTTTGAAGGGCATCGGCGGCTATCAGGGTAAGGATGGCTGGGTGGATGTCGATGCGCGGATTCAGCCGCCCGGCGATGTTCCCTACGAGGCGAAAGTCACCGCCCGGCTGTCCCAGGTGGTCTTCGGATTGCTGGATGCGGGTCAGACCGTCAACGTGAAGATCGATCCCCGCAGCGCGGAGCACGTCCTGCTGGTGGACGATGTCGATACGTTGTTGAAGCGCCGGGTGATTTCGTAGTCTTTCCCCATCGACTGAGATGAACCGCCGTAGTTCAGGCTGCATGACATCCCTGCCCCGAAACGGTACAATTGACCCATGAGCAGACAGATCATCGTTGCCATCACCGGGGCATCCGGTGCCATCTACGGAATCCGGGCGCTGGAAATCCTGCGCTCGCTGGGCCATGAGACGCACCTGATCGTGAGCGCCGCTGCCCGCCACACCGTTGCGCAGGAAACCGGTCGCACGGCGGGCGATATCGGTGCGCTGGCTTCGTTTACCTACGATCCCGCCGATACCGGTGCGTCGATTGCCTCCGGGTCTTTCCCGATTGACGGGATGCTGGTTGCCCCCTGTTCGATCAAAACGCTCTCCGCCATCGCCAATTCCTACACCGCCGACCTGATCCCCCGTGCCGCCGATGTCTGCCTGAAGGAAGGCCGCCCCCTGGTGCTGATGGTGCGCGAGTCGCCGCTCCATATCGGCCATCTCCGCCTGATGACCC
>DAOUES010000027.1:0-11627 GCA_034430335.1 Anaerolineae bacterium
TATTACACTTACCCATCCATTGACGCGCTCATGGCTCGACATGCAGGCGGCAGCCGGTGCGCCCTGGATTGGCTCGCTGGACGATCCGGTCGGGTTCCTCGCGGATCGGAGTTGGAAAGCTGCGCTCACCCAGGCGGGCCAGCCTGATGCAAACTATGACCGCTGGCCTTTCCCGGTTATCCCCACTTCGATGCCTGACATGCCGCACAACTGGTTCGTGACGGCAGAAAAGATGTAGCGGTATTTGGTGATGCGTTATACGTTTCCATAACAACCGCCGCGATAGGAACGTTGGGTTATTGTATACGGCAGTTCGGCGCGATACGATTATGATGACGTTGTGTGGCTGCTTTCTACCGATGGTGTTAGATGATCGAAACCCGAGATTTGACCAAGCTGTTCGATGAATTTGTCGCCGTCAAGGACGTGAATTTGAACGTCCGGCCCGGCGAAGTCCTGGCCCTGCTTGGCCCGAACGGGGCAGGCAAGACGACGACCGTCCGTATGCTGACTTCCGTTCTCAACCCGACGACGGGCAGCGCGACTGTCGGTGGTTATGATGTCGTCACCCAGGCCGAAAAAGTCCGCGCCAGCGTCGGCGTCCTGACCGAGCAGCATGGGTTGTACCTGCGGATGACTGGCCGCGAGTACCTCGATTTCTTCGGTCGGCTGTACGGCCTTGATGCCGACACGCGATCCAATCGGGGATTGGCGCTTGCCGGGCGCTTCGGAATGGCCGAGGTGCTTGAGCAGCGTCTTGGCGAGTACTCGAAAGGGATGCGCCAGAAGCTGGCCCTGATCCGCGCCATGCTCCACGATCCCCCCGTGCTGCTTCTCGACGAACCGACTTCGGCCATGGACCCGCACAGCGCGCGTCTGGTTCGTGATGCCATCCGCGATCTGCGCGGCGATGGCCGGACGATCGTTCTTTGCTCCCATAATCTCCCCGAAGCGGAAGAACTGGCGGATCGGATTGCCATCATCCGGCGCGGGGAAATCATCGCCAGCGGAACGGCCCTGGAACTCAAGGCGCGGCTGCTCGGCCCGCCGCTGCTCGAACTCAGGGTAGGGGGCAGCCTCGACGGGTTGGTAAAGAATCTCGATGGCCTGGTCGAGGTCGAAAGTCAGGGTTACGACTGGGTCAGGTATCGCACCGAGCGTCCGACCGAGACGAACCCGCTGGTCATCAAGCAGCTCTCCTCGCTCGGCATTGATATCGTTACCTTGAGCGAAGTCCCGCAGAGTCTCGAAGAAGTCTACCTGCGCGTCGTCTCTCAGAGTGACGCTTCTCTGTAAAGTGCTGGTGTGACTATGGATAGTGCCATTATTCTGACGCCGCCGATTGAGCAGACCGGCAAGGGCGTCAAACGCTGGTTCAAACTGCTGCGCTGGAACCTTTCCCGCGCGTTGATCATCACCCGCCGTGAAGTCCTCGATATGTACCGCGACTGGCGGATTCTCCTGCCGATTTTTCTTCTGACCGTCATCTTCCCGTCGATTGCCAACTGGGGAGCCGGGAGGATGATGCAGTGGGTGTCCGAATACGGCGCAACGATTGTCGGTGAGCGGCTTGTTCCCTTCCTGCTGATGGTCGTCGGCTTCTTCCCGATCTCCTTCTCCCTGATCATCGCCCTGGAAAGTTTTGTCGGCGAAAAGGAACGGCGCAGCCTTGAGCCGCTGCTGTCGACCCCGCTGACCAATGTTCAGTTGTATATCGGCAAAACTCTCAGTTCGACCGTTCCCCCCGTGCTGGGAAGCCTGCTGGGGATCACCGTCTATCTGGTCGGCGTCTATTTCAATATCGACTATCGCCCGCCGTTTGTCCTTCTGCTGCAGATCGTTTTGCTTACCCTCGCCCAGGCGTTGACCATGGTTTCCGGCGCGGTCATCGTCTCCAGCCAGGCGACCAGCGTCAGGGCGGCCAACCTGCTCTCCAGCTTCATCATTATTCCGATGTCGTTTCTGGTCCAGGGTGAAGCGATTATCATGTTCTGGGCGCGTTACAATGTGCTCTGGTGGATACTCGCCGGGCTGCTGCTTCTCGATGTCGTCCTGGTGCGGATGGGTGTTCGCTCGTTCAACCGCGAGGAATTGATTGGCCGTGAAATCGACGAATTGAACCTGTATGTGATCGTCAAGAAGTGGTGGCGTCTGGTCTGGGAACGTCGGCCCGGCCAATCGTTCTGGATGTGGTACCGTGAAAAGGTGTTTGGGGTCGTCTGGCAGATACGCTATGCCGCTGCCCTGGTGGTCCTGGGGATGGCTGCCGGGTATTTCATCGGGCTTCGGTATGCCCAGATATATATCATTCCCCCCGAAGTATTCGTGTTCGATGACTGGTACACCCGGTTTTCCGAGGTGTTGGTCCAGACTGGCCTGCATGGGCTGTCAGGTGTATTATTGGTGATAGGTCAAAACCTGCGCGTGCTGGTCATTGCTTCGATCCTGGCCGTGTTTTCGTTTGGTGTGCTCCTGGTTTTGATCCTGATGGTGCCAACGGCGCTGGTGGGTTACCTGGTATCGCAGATGGTCGTCGCCGGGATGGAACCGGCTGTATTATGGGCCGCACTTGTCCCCCACAGCCTGCTCGAAGTTCCTGCGGTGATCCTGGCCGGGGCCGTCGCCCTGCGATTGGGAGCCAGCATCATATCTCCCCCACCGGGGAAGACCGTTGGCGAAGGCTGGATGGCTGCATTGGCCGATGCAACCCGGCTGTGGATTGTGTTGATCATGCCGGTGCTGGTAGTGGCAGCCGTGGTCGAAGTCTACGTGACGCCAGCGATTGTGTTGTGGATTGCCGGAGGCTGAACGCTACTTACCGAGAGGATGGCAGCGCATGATTCCCAGGCTGGTGATACTTGGTTCTGCCTCGGCAGTACCCGATGCGAACCACGAAAATTCCCATATGGTCCTGCACGGGGAAAACACTGCAATCATGATCGACTGCATGGGCCGTCCCCTGGTTAACCTGGCGAAGATCGGTATCGGCCTCGAAGATTTTACCGACATCATCCTGACACATTTCCACCCCGACCATGTCGGTTCAGTGCCCCAATTGTTGATGGCTTCCTGGCTGATTGGCCGTAAATCCCCGGTGAGGATATACGGCCTGCATCACTGTTTGCAGCGCGTCGAAGACCTAATGATGGCCTATCATTGGGATGAATGGCCGGGATTCTTCCCGGTTGCCTTTCATCATCTCCCGGAGCGTGAAGGCATTCTCGTTCTCGACAACCCCGATTTTACGATCACCGCTTCACCGGTCAGGCACTATGTGCCGACCGTTGGGATTCGGGTCGTCGCAAAGCAGACCGGTTTTGTGCTGGCCTATTCGTCTGACACCGTTCCCTGTCCGGAAACGGTTCGCCTGAGCCAGGGGGCCGATCTCCTGCTCCACGAGGCAACCGGCGATGAGCCGCTGGGCCATTCCAGCGCGGCTCAGGCCGGGGCAATTGCCCAGGAAGCGGGAGCCAAACGACTGGGATTGATCCATTACAACGTCTGGGGGAAGGACGACTACAGCAGCTTGCTGGACGAGGCCGCCAGTACGTTCAACGGCCCGCTGTTCTTATGTGAAGATATGATGGAGATACCACTGGGAACCGATTGAGCACATATGTTGGGTGAATATTGCTCGTCGTACATGCTGATTGATGTACGGCGTTTTTTTTATGCTTGCATGGCGCAGTCGCTCAACCAGGAATAAGCTTCGTCCTCGTATTCAAACTGGCGGATAAATTCCACACCTTCAGTCGCATTTTCGAGCAGGCCGAAGATCAGCTTCACGAACGCACCCCCGCCGAGAACGGCCAGGCGAGATCGTTCTCTTTGCTCAGGTGAGAGTTCTGGCAGATACGGTCGATCCGTATTTGTCATCCGTGCCAGCGCCTCCACTGCCACGAAGTTGCGAATGTCGAGGAGAACAAAGATTGGAAGCTGGGTTTCTACGGTGGAGATTAGTTCTTCCTGGAATCCCTCGATATCTAATGGGGAAAACGGATCATATAGGCGGATGGCGAATATCTGGCGGCTCTTATCCAGCCAGTCAAGTTCGGCAGGCAAAGGATTACTCCTCGTATGATGATGAAGGAATAAGCTGGCATGTTGCGTGAAGGAATGCAAACCCGCCGCGCGGCGGCATCAGCTCGACCACGTCGACAATCTGAAATGTCTGCTTGCCCAGAGTGACCGTATCACCGATTTCCGGAGGCTCTTCGACGTTGGCGATTGCGCCGGGGTGTTCACCTCCAACGACGACATAACTTACTTTATATATCATCGGTTGGGTTCCTTTCTGTAGGTGGTCTGTCTCGTCACTAGTCAGTTAGATCGCGGCGGCGCAGGCGGAATGAAAGGTCGGCGGCGATATTCCGCATCACCTGGTAGCCGATGTCGGTGTTCTCCGAGCAAAGCTGGTCGAATGCCTGGCGCGATACAATTGCCACGATTGTATCGTCGGTTGCCGCCTTGACCGATGCCGACCGGACTCCCTGGTCGATCAGTGCCATTTCGCCCACCGACTGTCCCGGCCCCAGGTTGACCAGGGCACGGCCTTTTTCGTCTCCCTCCGTCTCGATGAATACCTCGACGAATCCATCCCGGATCAGGCAGAGATAGTTCCCTTCATCCCCCTGGCGGAAAAGAACCTCGTCCGCTTGCAGGATACGTTCTTCGAATACGCCGGCCAGTTTTTCGAATTGACTGTCATTCAACCCTGAAAACATTTCAACACTGCGCAGGAGCTTTGATAGTTCCACGATTTGCCTCGCTTTACTGTCCTGGCTGGGTCACCTACCCGAAATTGTACTCTCGACTCTTGCCGGATGGCAAGCGTCGGCCTTTTCCTGGGTGCATTCATAGTTGGGGGCGCATCGCGTTCGGTCAATCCATCCCGGTCGTCTGATCCCCACTTGAGCTTGGCGGCTTCAGCCCCGGGCTAGAGATTTGATCTGCTCCCAAACATGAATGCTCCCTCTTTTCCCTGTCCGCATTGCCTGCCGTGATCGAGTCCTGGTAATATTGACCATGTTACCCTGGCATGCTACAATCACTGCGCAGCATGTTGAACATATGTTCTTGGTAAGAGGATTCCGGTTGAAGAGGGAGAACAAGCTTAAAGCAAAGACGCCGACCCGAAAAGGGCAGAAACAAGGGATTTTAACCCGGTCTTTGTGGTTGGAAATCCTCTTTTTTCTCGCGCTGGCCGTCTTTGGATTCAGTCTCGTTGCGCATTGGTTGGGCGATTCCGAAACGAAGATTATTGATTTCACCATCAATCGCCGGGAGGAAGAAGCCACCTCTGAGCCGCAGGAGGCGGTCGTATCGCTGTTGTACGAGGCTCCGAGCCGTCGCCCGGTGCCGGAGCCATCACTGTCTCCCGTATTCATGCCTTCAGTACAATACTGGAAAGACGATCTGCTCAAATGGGGGCAGGAGTACAGCGTCGATCCAAACCTGATCGCAACGCTGATGCAGATCGAGTCGTGCGGCAATGATACCGTTCAGTCTTACGCTGGTGCGATAGGGCTTTTTCAAGTCATGCCCTTCCATTTTTCCGACGACGAAGAACCCTTTGACCCGGATACCAACGCAAGGCGAGGGATAAACTATCTCACCGATGGACTGGCTCTTTCAGGCGGGCATGCCGGTCTCGCAATGGCCGGATACAACGGCGGGCATGGAGTCATCAACCGGGATTATTCGGAATGGCCTTCGGAAACACAGCACTATTATCGTTGGGGGAGTGGGATTTACCGGGAAGCGTCAGCAGGGTGGGACAGCAGCCCCACGCTTCTGGCCTGGCTTGCGGCAGGTGGGCAGTCGCTTTGTGATAGGGCCGAGGAGTCGCTTGGGCTGTCCTCTGGTACCTAGTGCCCTGTAAACCTGAACTTTGAACAATTTTTCTGACCCATCAAGATACCTGATCTGCCATCGTACGGGCGCAGCGTGCTGCGTCCGCTCCCCGGTGTCGGCCACAGATCACCTTTAGCCCGGCGTCTTCAGCTCCGGGATCGATGAACGGATCATTCAAAAACCAGGTTTACAGAGCACTAGCCGGTTTTCAACGATTCTATTATCACTCTAATCGAACCACGCTTGTTTGGCTTGTGGCGTGTGGTACAATCAGGTTTAGCGATCAGTACGAAATCGCTGGATATTGGTTCGACACGGTGTGTTGAACCGTGCATTCGGGTCTATGCCGTCAACTGGTTCCAGGAGTATCTGATGTCGGCCAAAAAGGAGAGCGACACAGCCAGGCAGCCGGAGGAAAAATCGGGCGCTCGCTATCACGTTATGATGAGCGGGCAGCAGTATGTCGTGTTTCGGCATGCGCAAAGCTGGAGTCCTCCGACGGATGTGATGGAAAAAGGCGACTGGTTGATCGTGCTGGTTGAGATTGCGGGAATGCGCGATGCCGAATTCCAGGTCTCGATCAGCAGACAGCGGCTTGCTATTGCCGGGACCAGGGCAACCAGGGAACATCACTGCTCGGCATACCATCAGTTAGAAATTCGCTATGGGGAGTTTCTTTCTGAGGTGAACCTCCCCTGGCCGGTTGACGAAAACGGGATTACTGCGCAGTATGACGATGGTTACCTCCGCGTTGAACTGCCCAGGGCAAAGCCTGAAAAGGTCCATGTAATTGCTGTCAACAAAAGTCAAGAAGATGCAGTTTAAGAAAACAATCCGGATATGAGAAGCCGCTCTCAAAAAACACCTTTGCTAAGGGTGGGGCAATTGCTTAAGCGAATTGGTGTACACCAATTCGCTGGCGGCACATCGAACGTAGTGAGACGCAGGCGGGTGATCCGGGTTTTAGTAAAAATACACAATCTTGTATGACCGAGCCGGTGATTGCTGCTTTTTATTGGAGCACTTAATGTCGGCAGACGATAATGAATTGAACGAAGAACAAACACAGGCAGAAAACACACAGGAAAACGGAACACTCTCGCCGATTACTCTCGTTGATCCTGAAAAATCATCCCGGAAAGCCGATTCGTCAAATGGTGATCCGGTTGATGGCGAATTAGAAATCCCCGACGAACTGCCAATCCTTCCACTGCGCGGACTGGTTGTCTATCCGCATACGGCTGTCCCGCTGATGGTCGGGCAGCCTCGTTCAATCCGTCTGGTCGATGATGTTGTCGCGGCGGAGCGGATGATCGGCCTGGTTGCCAGCCACAATCCGGAAGACGAGGAGCCGCCTCCCGAAGATATCCACGAAATCGGAACGATTGCTGCGGTTCACCGGCTGTTTCGCGCCCCCGATGGTACGATCCGGCTGCTTGTTCAAGGTTTGGCCCGGATCAGGGTCGACGAGTATGTAGAAACAGAACCTTATCTGAAGGCCCACGTAACACGCATCCCCGAAAATGTGGAAACAGGCATTGAAGTCGAGGCGTTGATGCGCAACGTCTCTGAGCAGTTCCGCCAGTTGGGTGAATTGATCCCCAGCATCCCGGATGAGTTGCTGGCTACCGCCCTGGGGATCGAGGACCCGCTCCAGTTGGTCTACACCATCGCTACTTACATGCGCATCGATCTTGATGATGCGCAGAAGATCATCGAAGAGGACAGCACGATCAACAAGCTGCGCATCCTCATGGGCCTGATGGGGAAGGAGCTTGAAGTCCTCGAACTGGGCCGGAAAATCCAGGCTGATGCCCAGCTTGAAATCGACAAAGTGCAGCGGGAGTATTTTCTCCGCGAACAGCTCAAGGCGATCCAGCGCGAGCTGGGTGAGAGCGACGAGCAGCAGTTGGAAGCGGAAGAATTCCGGCAGAAGATCGACAGGTCCGGGATGTCCGAGGAAGCCGAGAAGGAAGCCCGCCGCGAACTTGACCGCCTGTCGAAGCTGCCGACGGCGGCGGCGGAATATGGCGTCATCCGTACCTATCTCGATTGGCTGGTATCGCTGCCCTGGAGTGAATCGACCGAAGACAACCTCGATATCGCCCATGCGCGAACAGTGCTCGACGAAGATCACTACGGTCTGGACGATATCAAGGAGCGGATTCTTGAGTATCTGGCCGTCCGCAAGCTGCGTCTTGAGCGGGCCGACGAACTTCAAGCCGCCGACGAAGCCTCACAGGACCTGATCCGCCGGATTCGTGAAGGTGTGATCCTGTGTTTTGTCGGGCCTCCCGGTGTGGGAAAAACATCGCTGGGGGCGTCGATTGCGCGGGCAATGGGGCGTAAGTTCTCCCGGATGAGCCTGGGCGGGGTGCGTGACGAAGCCGAGATCAGGGGCCATCGCCGCACCTATATCGGTGCGATGCCGGGCCGGATCGTTCAGGTGCTGCGCCGGATCGACAGCCGCAATCCGGTCATCATGCTCGATGAGATCGATAAACTGGGGATGGATTTCCGGGGGGATCCGGCTTCTGCCCTGCTCGAAGTGCTTGACCCTGAGCAGAATGTAGAATTCCGCGATCATTACCTGGATGTTCCTTTCGATCTCTCGCAGGTGATGTTCATCACGACCGCCAACATGTTGGAACCGATCCCCGGCCCGCTGCGCGACCGGATGGAAGTGCTCCAGTTGTCAGGCTATACCGAGGGCGAAAAGGTGCGTATTGCCCAGGAATACCTCATGCCCCGGCAGATACGGGAAAACGGTCTACGATCTGAAGAGGTTGCCTTTTCCGACGAAGCGCTTATGACCATCATTCGTGACCATACCCGTGAGGCCGGTGTTCGTAACCTGGAACGGGAAGTCGGTGCGGTCTGCCGGAAGATCGTCACGCAGATAGCCGAGAATAAAATCGAGGCAATCGAAATTGACTCCGATCTGGTCCGTGAATATCTTGGCAAGCCCAAGTACCATAATATCACCGAGATCGAAGAGCGTACTTGCGTGCCTGGGGTCGCGACCGGTTTGGTCTGGACGCCGGTTGGCGGTGACATCGTATTTATCGAAGCGGCCCGTATGCCCGGCAGCAAGGGCTTTACTTTGACCGGACAGTTGGGTAACGTCATGCAAGAAAGTGCGCGCGCTGCTCTGAGCTATATCCGGGCGCGTTCATCCGAACTTGACCTTGATGACCAGTGGTTTTCTAACAACGATATTCACCTCCATGTGCCCGCCGGTGCCGTATCGAAAGATGGCCCGTCGGCGGGCATTACGATGGCGACGGCGCTTGCTTCGCTGTTGACTCGGCGTCCGGTAAAGAGCGAGGTTGCAATGACGGGTGAGATCACCCTGCGTGGGCAGGTGCTGCCGATTGGCGGCGTCAAGGAGAAAGTCCTCGCCGCCCATCGATTTGGTCTTGGCACGGTGGTGTTACCGGCCCGCAATGAGAATGATCTGGATGATATTCCGGAGGAAATTCGCAATGAGATGAAATTCGTGCTGGTAGAGGATGTCGATCAGGTGTTGGAAGCCGCGCTTGCCGATCCTCTGCCTGCCAGCCAGGATGATGGCTTCAAGAAAGACCCCTGTGCGGGTGATCCTGTACCAGAATCGCAGGAAACGGAAGGAGTTGAATAGTGCCAACTGTATTGATTGTTGATGATGACCGGACGACGGTCGGTTTATTAAAGACCCTGTTGGAACTGGATGGTTTCTCTGTTGAAGTTGTCCCCGACAGCGTATCGGGCTGCCGGGTGGCGATGGATATTGTCCCTGATGCCTTTCTGGTGGATTTTCACCTTGCCGACAGTGAAGGAACCGATTTTGTTCGTTGGCTGCGCGCGCAGGAACCGTTTGGTCAGACCCCGGTCGTGATGGCCTCCGGGATGGAGAGGGAAGATGCTGCTGTCGAGGCGGGAGCCAATCATTTCCTGATTAAACCTTTCGATCCATCCGATCTGGTTGATGTTTTGAAAGAATTATTAGATATAGTCTGGTAATGTGATTTTGTAGTGAAACCGGCATTCTACGTATAAATTGAAACCAGTTTTGAAAGGAAGTGGAATTGGACAGTGAATAGAAAAACACAACAAAAGAATAAGCAGTGGTACCGGATGGATTTGCATCTCCATACACCTGCTTCCAGCGATTATCAACAGCCTGGTGTTTCGTATTTAGATATTTTGCAGCAGGCTGAACGGCGGGGCCTCGACATTATTTCCTTTAACGACCACAATACGGTCCGGGGCTACCGCGAGATGCTGGAAGAAATTACTCATCTGGAATGGCTGGAGAAGTCGGGACGAATTAATTCCGAAGAGCAGCACCAGCTTAACGAATACAATCGTTTATTCGAAAAGATGTTGATCCTTCCCGGTTTTGAATTTACGGCTACATTTGGCTTTCACATTTTAGGCGTATTCTCCCCACAAATCGATATTCGGATTTTGGAACACCTGCTGCTTGACCTGAATATCGACTCCCGGTATCTGGATACCGGTGAGACCCATGTCGGGGCGTCGTCTGATGTGTTGACCGCTTACGCGGCAATCCGTCAGGCGGGCGGTATGGCGATTGCCGCTCATGCCAACTCCAGCAATGGCGTTGCCATGCGTGGTATGAATTTCGGCGGGCAGACCCGCATCGCCTATACGCAGGACCCAAACCTGTTTGCCCTTGAAGTCACCGATCTGGATCGGCGGGGCAGGCGTATGACATCGCGCTTCTTCGATGGTTCGAAGCCCGAATACCCTCGCCCGATGCGCTGCATCCAGGGTTCCGATGCTCATCGTCTCGAACGTGACTCCCGGAATCCAAAAAGCCTGGGAGTTGGCGAACGGGTCACCGAGATTCTCCTGCCGGAACTGAGCTTTGAGGCTCTGTATGAAGTGCTTGCTGGCTCAGACTTTGCCCTGACTCGCCCCTATCGTGGCAGCACTACTGCTCCCTTCGACCATGTCCTGACTGCCCGGCAGGAAGGCTCCTCCATCGTTCAGGAGTTCCACGAAAGTATGTCTGTACGGGGTGGGCGTCTGTATGCCATCATCGCTGATATCTGCGCCTTTGCCAATACCAACGGCGGCGCGCTCTATATCGGCGTATCGTCGAACCCGAAGGTGAAGCCAATCGGCGTCCAGAATATCGGCCAGTCGGTTGAACAACTCCGGGCGGAGATACATCGCAAGATCACGCCGCCCGTCACCGCCGAAGTCGATGTGCTGAAAACCGAGGGTGTCTCGGTCATCCGCGTGCAGGTGCCGGTCGGGCCGGAACCGCCTTACGCGATTGACGACAACAAGATATACGTTCGTGACGACAATGATACCGGGCTGGCCGTACGTGATGAAATTGTGCAGCTTGTCGCCAGAGGGCCTGCGGTTGCGGGCGCAGCGCCGGAAACGATCCCCACAGCGGATGATCCGGAAGAAAAACCTTCCCACAAGCCCGGCAAGGTGATCGAAGCGCCGCGCACCGGTGTCGAGATCGTCGCCACCGAAAAACGCAGCGATTCGACCTATCATGCCCTGCGTGACCTGCGGAATGGCAACATTGTTCGCAATGTGACCCGCCAGTCGGCGCGGAAGCTCTGGCACTATGCCATTACCCAGACTGAAGGCGGCAAGGTCAGCCCGAAGAAGTTCAACTGGCATGGTTCGATTGCCCATATCCAGTCATATACCAAGGGCGGGAAAACCCGCCACGATCTCGCGCAGCGCGACAATGGCACCATACGGGTCTATTTTGGGGTAACCGAAGATGGCATCCAGGATAG
>DAOUES010000028.1:0-3627 GCA_034430335.1 Anaerolineae bacterium
CGAAGGGGGTGGGATGGGGGAAATGGCGAACCAGAGGTTCGGCGAAGGGAGCCGAATGCAGCCGCAAAAAAGCCGCACGGTGATGTGCGGCTCGATGCGTTTCCGGTCAGTCTATTGACTGGCGTCCATAACATCGACCAGGTCGGTCGATATGCCTGCCAGTTCGCAATAGTAGTGATCCATCATCCCGGTGCCGGGGCAGTCGAGATCGACCCAATCCTCGTCGGTGGTCGTACAGGCGACCAGATCGTCCTGCACGTCGACCTTGATCAGGATGCCGGTGTTGGCTTCGTAGTTGAAATACATGCGGCGGACGTACTGCCGTTCGATGCGATTATAGCCATTATCCTGCACCCAGGTGTAAGGCATCTCTCCCATGTAGAAGATCGTATCGAGTGGAATCTCGAAAGTCGTGAGCGTCTCCTCCCCGGCAGGAACGACGTCGTAGCCGTCGAAGGTCCAGGTGAAAACCGGGTTGTCGCCGCCTACATAGCTTGATGCGGGAATCGACTGGGTTTGACCTTCCGGGGGCAGCCAGATATAGGGCGCGTAGACCATCATAAATTTGCGCTCATGCTCGTTCTGCGGATCGGCGAGTATCGGGTCATCGACAAAATCGTAGCTAAAGTTCTCGCGGACAACCATCAACTGGCCGGAGTCCTCGACGGTGAAGGTAAAGCGTTCTTGTAGTGTCTGTTTGCCCCGACCCTCTGGCTGCAACTGATCGACATCGAGCGTGCAATCGTAGATTGCGATGAAGCCGGGTGAAAGTACGTCGTCACGGCTGAGTGTGGCCGGTTCCGGCACGTCGGTCGGCTCCGGCGTGGGTTCGACAGTCGGCTTGGCGGTTGGTTCAGCGGTCGGTTCGGTGACATCAGGGTCCAGGCTCGCGCCGGAGTCACTCGTATCTTCGGAGTCGTCTGATCCCGACACGAGTGAGCCGTGACTATCTTCGACTTCCGCGACCAGATCGTCGGCGGAAAGATCGGCGGCGGAATCGGGGTTCATCAGAGAACAGGCCAGAGCAGATAGGGCAAGCATGATCAGGGCAAGTGCGAATCCGGTTCGTTTTGTCATTGTGAGGGCCTCGTTTCGAAAGGGATGTTGGTTTTACGGACGTTGGTCGAGGCCCCATTGTAAGGAATAAACGGGAGAATTTCCAGAAAAGATCACTCGATCTCGATGCTTCGCTGCTACCCGTCTGTGAACAGCACGCACAGTCCGGAGGCGACAAACCGTCGCCGGTCGCCGCAGACAACCTGTCGTCTTTAGCCCCGGGATAGAGATTTGACCTGCCCCCAAACGTGAATACACCCTCGGTGCCGAGTGTCGACCGGGGTATAGATATTGATTTTAGCCCGGTGGCTTCAGCCCCGGGATAGATCGAAACACATCCCCCCCGCCGATCATTGACAACTGGTAAGACCAGTGCTACAATCGGAATAATCGAACTGGTCTTACCAGTGGAGGGCGATGAGCGACAAAGAGAAAACCCGCGAAAAAGCATCCGACCGCGCCGAGCGCCTCCTGATCGAGGGGATTATCGACGGGACGTACCCCGCCGAGAGCGATCTGCCCGGCGAACGCGATCTCTCGAAGGAACTGGGGGTCGGACGCCCGGCGCTGCGGGAAGCCGTTCAACGCCTCAGCCGCGACGGATGGCTGACCATCCAGCAGGGCAAACCCACCCGCGTCAACGACTATCTCCAGAACGGCAACGCCAACGTGCTGATCAAGCTGCTGCACAGCGATGTCACCCTGGCCCCCAATGTCGTCCCCAACTTGCTGGAAATCTGGGCGCTGATGGCCCCGGCCTACACCCGGTCGGCGGTCGAGCATGCGGCGAAAGATGTCGCCGGTTTGCTGTTCGGATACCGGGGGCTGGCCGAACGTCCGGGGCCATATGCGCGGGCGCAGTGGCGGCTGCATGGCACACTGATCGAGGCCAGCGGCAACCCGATCTACGGGTTGATCTTGAACAGCTTCTACGATTTTTTCGACCGGCTGGCGATCACCTACTACTCCATGCCGGGCACCCGCGCCGAGGCGCGAATGTTCTGGGAGATGCTCCATAATGCGGCCTTGCAGGAGGAGCCGCTCCAGGCTGCGGAAGTCATGGGCGAGCAGATGAAGCTGATCCAGACGCACTGGCGTTTGCTGCCAATCGAGCGAATCGACGAGATGAATTTCATCGAGCCAATCGGCGATGACGGCCACCGGTCTGGCTGACTCAATTTAACAGACAGGAGCATATTATTGGAACAAAGTCGATGAGGTAAGCGTACAGGTATCTGATAGAGGGTGCCTGTGAGGGGAAAAGGAAGATGCTCCGGACTTAGCTGGCAGGCGCATCCGGAGCACCAATAAAATAGCGGCGCAATGATTGCTCATTGCGCCCCCCAGTATACCACGAAAGACATATGGCGGATAATCCGCCCCCGGTTCTCATCCTGATCGCCTGCATCATCCAGGTGCACGGTTCGGCGTTCGTGCAAACCACTGCCGGGTGTACGGCGAACGGTCGTTTGTGTCGTAACTATGTAGCGGAGCACTGCATTGGGAAAAGTGTCTCCGGATCAATTAAAGGGAGAATGAGGACGATGAAGATTCGAATGGTTGAAACGCGGTCAAGCAGCAACAATGTTTACGATCAATCCTTGATACCCAGGCTGGGACTGCCGCAGATCGGGGCAATTCTGGCCGAACAGGGCCACGATGTACGCATCTATGTTGAGACACTGGCCCCGGTCGATATGGACGACCTGCTCTCGGCGGACCTGGTCGGCTTTTCGACGACGACGGCGACCACGCCGCCGGCCTTCGATATGGCCGACAAAGTGCGTCAGGCGGGTATACCGGTCGTCTTTGGCGGGGCGCATGTCACTTTTTTGCCCGATGAGGCGCTCGATCATGCCGATTATATCGTGCGCGGCGAAGGCCACGCGACGATGGTCGAACTGATCGAGGTGATAGAAGGCCGCCGCGAACCCTCCGATGTGTTAGGGCTGTCCTATCATGGGGCGGACGGGCTGGCACACACTGAAGATCGGCCAAACTGTCCGAACGCCGTCTTCGCCGAGCTGCCGGTGCCCGACCTCAGCCTGATCGTCGGCAGTGAGCGAATGGGCGACTGGCCGGTGATGACCCAATGGGGCTGCCCGTTCAACTGCAACTTCTGTTCGGTGATCAAGATGTTCGGGCGGAAAGTGCGCCACCGCCCGGTCGAAGCAGTATTGGACGAGCTGGAAAACGTCCCTGCCGGGAAAAGCGTCTTCTTCTACGACGACAACTTCGTGGTCGACAAGAAGCGCACTAAAGAACTCCTGCGCGGGATGAAAGTGCGCAGCTTCAAGTTCCCCTGGTCGGCGCAGGTGCGGGCGGAGGTGATCTACAAGGACAAGCGCAGCGGCGAATGGGACACCGAGCTGCTCGACCTGATGCGCGACACTTTCTGCAAGATGGTCTACGTGGGCTACGAATCGGTGAATCCGGCGGCGCTTGAGGAATACAACAAGCAGCAAACGGTCGAGGAGATCGAGGCGAGCATCCGCGCTTTCCACGAATACGGCATCCACGTGCACGGGATGTTCGTCCTGGGCTGCGACGCCGACACGGTCGACACGATCC
>DAOUES010000029.1:0-3620 GCA_034430335.1 Anaerolineae bacterium
CGCAGCCCCAGTTGAATCGTCTTGAGGGATTGGGAGTTCAGGTAGATCAGCGGCCCCATGAAGTCGTTCCAGACGAAGACGGCGGAAAAGAGGGTCAGTGTCGCCAGCGCGGGCTTCGAGAGCGGCAGCATGATTTTGAAGTAAATCCCGTATTCGCTCAACCCGTCGATCCGCGCCGCGTCAAGCAGTTCGTTGGGAATGCTGATGAAAAACTGGCGCATCAGGAAGACTCCGAACGCGGTGAAGGCTTGCAGTAGGATCAACGAAAGGTGCGTATCGACCAGGCCCATCTTCCGCATCATGATGAACTGCGGCACCATGTATGCCTGCCAGGGGATTGCAATGCTGGCGACATAGGCAAGGAAGAGCGTGTCCCGCCCTTTGAACTTCAGCTTGGCGAAAGCGTAGGCAGCGAAGCTGCTCGTCGCAAGCTGGAGGAAGGTGATAATCACCGTCAGCTTGGTTGAGTTGGCAAAGAAAGTCAGAAAGGGGATGCGCGTCCAGATCGTCGCGTAGTTGCTCCACAGCGGATTTGCCGGAATCCATTCAATCGGGAAGCGAAAGACATCCTTTTCCAGCTTGAGCGATGAGGAAAGCATCCAGAAGAAGGGCAGCAGCATGATCGCCGCCAGCGCAATCAGGAAAATATAGGAGAGTGTTCTACCGATCCAGATCTTTAAGCGATAGGAGGAGTCTTGCCTGTTCTTCGTGTCGTTTTGTACCGATAGGTTTTGCATCTTCACGTTTCTCTCTTCGCTTGAAACCTATCCGCAAATTCCCTTCGTTCATTTCGGATAGGTACACAAACGAACTGTTCAGACGATTTGTGGTAGGTTCTCACTGATAGTCGACCCAGCGGTCTTCCATACGGAACTGGACGATTGTGATGATCAGGACGATCAGGAACAGCACCATCGCAATGGCGCTGGAGTAGCCGAACCTGAACTGCCGGAATGCGATGTTGTAAGTATGGAGGACCAGTACATTGGTCGCCCGACCGGGGCCGCCGTTGGTCATCACCATGATCAGGTCGAAGACCTTGAAAGAGGTGATGGTCAGCATGATACTGATGAAGAAGGTTGCCGGGGCGAGCATGGGCAGCGTGATATAACGAAAACGCTGCCAGGCATCTGCACCGTCCAGGGCCGCTGCCTCGTACAACTGGGAAGGGATTCCCTGGAGGGCCGCCAGATAGATCACCATGTAGTACCCCATGTACCGCCAGACGGAGGCCATGATAACGGTTGGCATGGCCCAATCTACCGAGGCCGACCAGCGGGGGGGATTCGCCACGCCCAGCATCCTCAAAAACTCATTGACCGGCCCTGCTGCCGGGTAGAACAGCATGTTCCAGACGACGGCGACGGCGACCAGCGAGGCCACATACGGGAAGAAGTACGCCGTGCGGAAGAAATTTCGCCCCACCAGGGGCTGGTTGAGCAGCAGGGCCAGCCCAAGCGACACGAGCATCGTCAGCGGCACCGTCCCGATGACGTAATAGAACGTGTTGAGCAGGGCAATGCGGAAAGTATCATCTTCGAGCAGCCGCTCGAAGTTATCCAGCCTGGCAAAGCTGATCGCGTTCGCCCCATCCCAGTGCAGGAAGGCAAGCACCAGCGAGAATACCATCGGGATCAGCGTAAAGATCGCAAAGCCGAGAAAATTGGGAAGAATAAAGGAATAACAGATCAGGTTGTGCTTGCGTTTCCTCTGTTGTGCGCTGATAGGGAGTGCATTGTTGTTGAGTTCTACGGTTTCCATAGGTTCCTTGCCCATTTCTTGCCCTGTTGATTGAGCCGCTGCCGGTCTTCAGGTAGAATACCTTCGCTCGCCTGTGGCGAGTACGGGCGGGGAAGCCCCGATGAAAACCGGGACTTCCCCGATACTATTATACAATCAGCATCAACGTCTGCGTGTTCTACTCACTCAGCGCTTCGTTGATGCGGGTTGTCATTTCCTCGATTCCCTGGTCGACTGAAACCGAACCGGTCATGATCAGTTCGTGTTCTTCGTTCAGGATTTGCTCGACCACGCTGACGTTCGGGTCCATGGGCAGCTCGAGGCGAACGGTGGTTGTCTGAAGGGCTTCGCTTCCGCCTTCCGGAAAACCCTCGACGCTGGCGAAGACGTCAAGTACTTCTGGCGTGCGGATCGCCGGGAGGTTGCCGGTTCCAGCCAGCACCTTCGCGCCCTCGATGCCGGAGTAGAACTGGATGAAGTCCCAGGCGGCTTCCTGATTCTGCGAGTTCGAGTTGATTGCCAGCGAGGTCAGCGTACCGGCGGTCGTTCCGGCTTCGACGCCATCGGGGTGCGGGTACTGGCCGATGCCCCACTCGAAGTCCATCTCACCCGTGGCCTTGGCATCGATCAGCGTGCCGATGAGCCAGGAACCCATCGGGAGCATGGCAATCTGCCCGTTCTCGAAGACGCCGCGGTAGTGGATGCTTCCGGCTCTGAGTTCGCCGTAGTCCATGATGATGCCGTCCTGCTGCATCCCGGTTACCATGTCGTACATCGGCTTCATGAAGCTGTAGTCATCGGCGATGACGGTGTGCAGGCCATCCTGCACCGTGCCCAACTGGACGCAGGAGCGCCAGGTGTGGAAGTGCGCACCATAGATTTTATCGGCACCACTGCCGCTTGTGACTTCGCGGGCCAGCGCGTCGAACTCGTCCCAGGTGATGTCGTTGGCCGGGTAGTCAAGGCCAGCCGCGTCGAAGATGTCTTTGTTGTAGTAGAGAATCCAGATGTCACTGCGGAACGGGAGCGCGTAGACTTCACCTTCGTAGGTCAGTTCTTCAACCGCGCCGCTGTAGACGCTGGTGTCGATCCCGGCATCGGCGATCAGGCTGGTCAGCGGAACGATCTGGCCGCGTTCCAGCAGTCCTGAGTACTGGGGGATGTCCTTGATGGTGATGATGTCTGTCTCGTCGCCACCGGAAAGCATGACGTTGACCTTGTCGATATATTCAGCCGACGCAGTGTCGAGCAGCTCGATGGTCACGTTTGGATTTTGCGCCTGGTAGGCATCGGCCAGAACCTGCCAGTAGGGGGTCGTTTCCTGGTCCCAGATCGCCATCGTCAGGGTGACCGGCTCAGGGGCGGCCTCTGCTGTCGCGGCTTCTGCGGCAGCGGCAGCAGCTTCTTCTGCTGCGGCGTCCAACTGTGTCTGAAGATCGGCAATCTGCGCTTCCAGTTCGGCCATCGCTTCGTCGTTTGAGGCGGCTTCCAGCTGTGACTGGAGGTCAGCTATCTGAGCCTCAAGCCCGGAAGTGTCGGGAGTAGCAGCTGGTGCCGTGCAGCCGGTGGCCAGTATCGCCAGCACAACGATCAGGGTGAACATTCTTAAATTGCGTTTCATTTTCTAATCTCCTTCTTTTTGTCATTGCTGCAAAGTTATGAAGGTGCTGCTATGCGGAAGGTATGCTGATTCGCAGCTCTTCTTCCATTGCATAGACGTGAACAGGATGAAACTTTACTCGCATGAGCCTTCAATCTATAACTGTGCTCCTTTCTCTCTTCTCCTCATGAAGTGATCGATCAGTCGAGTAATCTGCCCGGCGCTATCGGGTCAACCAGCCCCCGTCGACCGGCACGATTGCGCCATGCAAATAGCTGGC
>DAOUES010000030.1:0-5164 GCA_034430335.1 Anaerolineae bacterium
TGCTTCTCCTACTTCTTCTCGCTCGATATATTTCCTCCTTACTCCTATCCGCTTGAACTGCGGATTACTAACTCGGCAGGCAGGATGGTGGAAAGGGGTTGTTCCTGCCCCTCGGTAATTAAACGCAGCAGCACGTTTACGGCTGTAGCGCCTAACTCCTTAGAGGGTTGTTTCATGGTCGTCAGCGGGGGATCGGTGTAAGCGGAAACCGGTGCGTCGTCGAAACCTACCACTGCGACATCATCCGGGATGCGAAGATTGGCCGTACGTATCGCCGACATCGCGCCCAGGGCCATCAGGTCACTGGCGGCAAAGACGGCATCGGGTTGGCAAGGAATGAGTTGCTGCATAGCAAAATAGCCACTTTCGCGGGTGAAATCGCCCTGAGCGATCAACTCGGGCCTGATTTCTATCCCCGCTTCGTCGAGGGCCGAGAGGTATCCCTTTCTGCGGTCGACACCGGCTACCATCGAGTCGGGGCCGGTGATCGTCGCGATCTTCCTGCGCCCTCTCTCCAGCAAGTGGCGAACTGCGGTCCGCGCTCCTCCGATATTGTCCACATCAGCGTAACTGATATCGCGTATATACAGATGGCGGCCTATCACGACAAATGGGATTTCGTCTTCGATCAGACGCGGGACGATTTTGTTATCCGCTTTTGCCGATAAAACGATCACGCCATCAGGCATCTGGCCGCGCACGACGCGGCGGTAAAAATCTTCTTCTCGGCTCCGCTCGACCATTGAGAGCATGACATAATAATCGTTCTGCTCTGCTGTCTGGGTTATTCCGGTCAATACGGCTGGGAAAAACGGTTCGGTAAATATTGCCTGGACATCATATGGAATGATGATGCTTAACGTATAACTGCGATCTCCGGCTAAACGACGGGCGGCTCCATGCGGACGGTAGCCTACTTCTTCGATTATCTTTTTGACGCGCTCGCGAACCTCATCTTTGACGTTCGGTCGGTTGTTGATCACTCTTGAAACGGTCGACCGGGAAACCCCTGTTAACACGGCTATCTCTTCTAGCGTCAGGTTCTTCCCTGCCATGTGTCCCTCGGTGGGAGCGCTCTCACCTGGAGAGCAGACTATAGAACGGTTAATGCCTGCTGAACTGTCAATGTTGTACTGTGTTGTCTTTTCGTTGAAATGGGAGCGCTCTCAAAACCTACCCATATGATAGGCCCTTTTCCCCGGTTTGTCAAGACTTTTTCGCCGATGCGCAGGGAAATTTACCCGGTAAACCGGCTGGATTACGGTCAATCACGGGCGTGGAGAGTGCCGGTTGAAAGTGTGTTGTTCGATATCGGCCCCGCATGTATTTTCCCGGCAACAGGTGTAAGATGGGTCTATGTGAATCGCAGGTGTTGCCGTATCAGGGTAGGGGGCAGAATGAGATGAACACAGCCAGATGGTCGATCCTCGTCGTGCTGGTTTTAGCCAGCTTTGCTTGCAACATCGCCTTTTTCGGCGATTCAACACCCGATCGGACGGACGCAGCCGAAATGATCGATGAGCCACCCGCCAACGGCGGCGATCAGGTCGGCGTCGAAACCGTCGTCCCGACTCTTCAGCAGGCAGTACCCACCGCCGCGCCGCTCGATCAATCAGCCGCGTTCGATAAGTGGGCGCTGTGGACAAACGGCACACAGCTTCGCGGAGCCGATATCTGGCAGGCGGTGGTCGATCCCGATATCGACGGGTTGGAGTTCAAGGGCAGCGGGCCGGTCGGCCCGCCCTTCCAGCAGTCCGATTTCGATGCGCTGGCCGCGCGCGGGGCCAACTATGTCAACCTCTCCTATCCTGGCCTGTTCAGCGTCGAGCCGCCTTATGAGGTGATCCCCGAAGTCGTCGAGTATCTCGACAATCTCCTGTCGATGATCGCCCGGGCGGATATGTTCGCCGTGATCTCGTTTCGCACCGGGCCGGGTCGCAGCGAATACACCTTCAATCGTGACGAAGTGGGCGACTGGTTCGGCGAAGACGATCTGATCGAAACGGTCTGGGAAGACCCGGCGGCGCAGGATGGTTGGGTCGCGATGTGGCGCTACACCGCCGACCGGTACCGTGATCACCCGGTTGTGGTGGGTTACGACCTGATGGTCGAGCCGAACGCCGACGAGGTCTACTTTGGGGTCTGGGAACCGGAGGATTTTTATCCCGAACATGCGGGCACCGTCTACGATTGGAACCAGCTTCACCCGCGCATCGGCGAAGCGATCCGCGAGGTCGACGCCGACACGCCGATCCTGATCGGGGCGGCGGGTTACAGCGCCGTCCACTGGCTGCCCTATCTGACGCCAATCGGCGATGATCGCACGGTCTACATGGTACACGATTATGCCCCCGGCCAGTACACGCACCAGTGGCCGGGCGAGGAACCCTGGAACAGCTATCCGGGCGAGTTCGATCTCGATTGGGACGGTGAACCCGATGCGTTTGATCGGGCCTGGCTGGAGGAAAGCCTCTCGCCGGTGGATGGCTTTATCGCGGAGTATGGCGTCCCGGTGGGTGTCAACGAGTATGGGCCGGTGCGCTGGGTGCCGGGCGCGGCGGAATACACGGCGGCGCTCCTCGACCTGTTCGAGCAGCGGGGGATGAATCACGCCATCTGGCTGTGGGACCCGGAGTGGCCCGCCTATACCGATAACGTCAATGCCCACGACCTCCGCTTTGGCCCCGACCCGGATAACACAACTGCGGTGGATAACGATCTGCTCAACGTGCTGTCGGAGAACTGGTCGCAGAATGCGATCCGCCCCTCGGATGTGGTCGAGTAGGGCAGGGGGATAACATAGTGCGCAATGCGAAACTGGCCTTTCTGATGATCTTGTGTGTGCTGTGGGTTGGCTGCATGTCGGGTGAAGAACTGCCCACGGCGACGGTCGATGCCACCGCCGAGCCGATGGACACGGCTACCGCGTCGACGGAGTCAACCGTCACCCCGACCGTAGCAGCAACACCGCGCCCAACCGATACGCCAACCCCAACCGACACGCCAATCCCGGTCATCACACTGCCGTATACTCAGCAGATACCCGAAGGCGCAGTCGCCCGCATCGGGATGGGTTATATCATGGAGGCGGCGCTTTCTTCGGATGGGCAGTACCTGGCGGTAAGCACGTACGTTGGGACATTTTTGTACGATACGGACACATACCAGGAGGTGTGGAGCAAGGGCGACATATCATACTCTCTGAAATTCTCGCCAGACAGCCGGTTGCTGGCCAGTCGGGGAGGAGACTCCATTGCATTGTGGGAAGTTGAGACCGGGGAACTTCTACAATCCTTTGAAACCAATTTTGTGGCCTTCTCGCCCGATTCAAGCAGGTTGGCCTATGGTGCTGGAAACAGCGTTGTTATCTGGGACATCCTGAGTGGGACTGCCGAAACTTCCCTTGTTGAACACTCTGATAAAGTCAAAGCGGCAGTATTCGTGACTGACGATCTCCTTGCTACGGGGGGTGAGGACAGGAGAGTAGTCCTATGGAATCTGACTTCGGGTGAAGTTGTACGGGTTCTGGAGGGACATGAAGGTACAGTCTATCCCATGGACATATCACCAGGCGGGCGGATACTTGTGACCGGTACAGATAACAGGACTGTGCTATGGAATGCGCTGACTGGGGAAAAGCTGGTCACGATTGATGATCTCTGCTCCAATGCAACGTTTTCGCCGGACGGCAACCTGTTGGCGTCCATCAATGAAGACAGAATCGCTCAAATCCGGGATGTTGGCAGTGGGCAGTTGCTGCTCCAACTGGATACGCTTGAAGAGGTAATGAATGTGACTTTCTCTCCGGATGGATACCTGTTTGTGTCCAGTCGCCAGGCCAGTGCCATTCACAAGATCGATCCTGCCACCGGCGAGACAGTCCTGGTACTTGATGGATTCGCCACATCGGTGGTTAGCGTCGACTTTACAGCGGATGGTACTCAGTTACTAATGGCAGGCTCAGGTCTTGGAGAAACATACGTCAGGTTGATAGACCTGGAGAGCGAGCAGATTGTCTTTGAACAGAGCGGTTTCACCGAAGAAGACATCTGGGATGCAGCTATTTCACCAGATGGGAATCTTGCTGCCGTAGGCCTCCGTGAATCGGAAGAATCTGCTAAAGAAGTTGTGTTTCTGTGGAACACCTCGACCGGGGAACTGATCGATACCTTTCCAGGTTATTGGGCCTCGGTTGAGTTCTCTCCGGACGGGCGGTGGCTGGCGTACAACTCTACAAACGGAACCATCACTCTCTGGGACGTCGTGACTCGCCAGCCGATACTTGAAATCAAAGAGACAGGTGGCGGGCCGGTGTTTTCGCCAGATGGCAAGACGCTGGCGGCAGCCTCGATCGTTCTGTACAGCCTTCCGGATGGAGATATTCTCCAGAGATTTGAGAGTTCTCCTGTCACCGCACGCGCCTTCTCACCCGATGGTACCTACCTGGCAGCCGGTCTGTGGCCAGAATCGAGGGATGATGATGCTCCCATCATCATCTGGGACATTGCCAGCGGTCAGCCTATCCGTGAACTACAGGGCCATCGCGACGATATCCTTAGCCTGGATTTCTCGCTCAATGGTGAGTTGCTTGCATCCGCTTCTTATGGACAGGCCTTTCTCTGGGATGTCGAGACCGGACAAAAGTTAAAGATATTGGATCATTATTCAGTAACGAGTGTAGACTTCAGCCCGGATGGAACGCTGCTGGCAACCGGGTCAAGTGATGGCACGGTCATCATCTGGCCGGTGGAGTAAGCCCGAATCAAAAAAGGTTCTCTGGCGATGGCCTACGTTCCCACCGGGCTGCCCCGGCAGTATCATCGGCGCTGGCGGGCTTAACGACCGGGTTCGAGATGGGACCGGGTGTGCCTCCGCCGCTCTAATCACCAGAAAACCGGCAGCCGTCTTCGGCTGCTTAGGAGTTTCTGCTTCGCAGAAACATCCATGTACACAAAGGTTCACAAAGAACAGGAAAAAGCGCGGGCGACAAACTACGTCGCATAGCAAACAACCTACCAAGAACTCGCGGGGTCTCCGCAAGACAAGACAAGCGATTGACAGTTAGTACGGGTCAGCTCCACGTGTTACCACGCCTCCACTTCCCGCCTATCCAGCTGGTCGTCTCCCAGCAGTCTCAAGGAGATCTGGTTTTGGGGGGGGCTTC
>DAOUES010000031.1:0-3674 GCA_034430335.1 Anaerolineae bacterium
AGGTAGTGGCTTCTCCGGGATTTTGTCCCTTCGGGAACCGGTTTGCTTGGACACTCCATCAGGGCTTCGCCCTGCGGAGCCTTCGGCTCCGGCCATTCCTCCCCCACCATAGGTGGGGGCTTCCTGGAAATGGAGTGAAGAAAAAACACTATCCACTATATTTTTGAATGTCGATGCTGGCGGCCAGTTTTACACCGGCGGACACTTCCACGTTCCCGGCTCAGGCTTCAACCGAACACCATATTTTGACAAAATCCCACAGGCATAGCACTGATCGCGGCAGTCGCCGCGTGTTTCCCCGCGCTGGCTCATCTGAAAATCTCGCAATAAGAAGCGCTTACTGACGCCGACATCAATATGATCCCAGGGAAACACTTCATCAACGGGGCGGGGACGGAACGTGTAGAAATCCAGATCGAGATTGTTCTCCTCCAATGCCTGCATCCAGGCGGCATGATCATAGTGCTCCTGCCAGGCATCGAAACGGCAGCCGAGTTCCCAGGCACGGGCGATCACCGGACCCAGGCGGCGATCACCGCGACTGAGCAGCCCTTCGAGCATCGTCTCTTCGGGGTGGTTCCAGCGCAGCCGCAGCCCCCCACCCCGGAGTTCCCGCTTGAGAAGATCCTGCTTTTCGGTGATCTGCTCGACGGTATCCATCGCCACCCACTGGAAGGGTGTATGAGGCTTGGGGATAAAGGTCCCAACACTGACATTGACACTGGCCTTTTTGCCATGCACTTTCCGGCCCTCGGCCTGGATCGATTTGGAAAGATCGACAATGGCGCGGACATCGTCGAGGGTTTCGGAAGGATGGCCGATCATGAAATACAGCTTGATCGTCCGCCAGCCGCGCCGGTAAACCTCGTAGGCAACATCCAACAACTGCTGGGAGGGGATCACCTTGTTGATGGTATTGAGCATCGACTCGGTCGCCGCTTCCGGGGCAAAGGTGAATCCACCGCGCTTGCTATCCTTCAACGCTTCGAGAAGATCGACGCTTGAGGACTCGATGCGGAGACTGGGCAGGCTGATGGACAGGTGACGGTCGGAATAATGGGCACTGATCGCATCGACCAGTTCGACGATGTGGGTGTAATCGCTCGACGAGAGCGAAAGAAGGGCGACTTCTTCATAGCCGGTGCTGCCGATGGCCTGCTCAATCGCATTGACAATGTCATCGACGGGGCGCTCGCGCACCGGGCGGGTGGTCATTCCGGCATGGCAGAATCGACAGCCGCGCGTGCAGCCGCGCATGATCTCGACCGGCACGCGGTTGTGAACCGTGTCGATATTGGGAACGACCAAGCGGGTTGGGGGCGGCGGCAGTACGGAGACGATCCGCTTCATGACCGGAAAGGGCAGATGAGGATTGATTGGCTCGACTTGATTGATCGTTCCATCGCCGTTGTAGACGGGACGGTAAAAGCGGGGCACATACACGCCGTCGATCTTTGCAAGTTCAATTAACTGATCCTCACGAGAAAGCCCGCGCTGCTTCAACTGATGGAATCGGGAAGCAATCTCAAGAATGACTTCTTCACCTTCGCCAATCACAAAGGCGTCGATAAAATCGGCCATCGGCTCCGGGTTGGTGCAGGCGTGGCCCCCGGCGATCACGAGCGGCAGAGAGGAGTCACGATCCCGGCTGCGGAGGGGAAGATCAGATAAAGAAAGCACCTGAAGAACATTGGTATAAAGCTGTTCGTAGGGAATGGTGATCGCGAGAATATCGAATTCGGAGACGGGGTGGCGGGTTTCGAGCGAATACAGGGGGATTCCGCCAGCGCGCATGATCGACTCCATATCGATCCAGGGCAGGTAGACTCGCTCGGCAAGCATATCGGGCTGAGTGTTCAAAATCTCGTAGAAGATCGCCAGGCCAAGATTCGGCATGCCGATCTCGTAAACCTCCGGGAAGCAGAGGGCAACCTTGAGATCAACTGCCGACCAGTCTTTGCGGATCGCGTTGAATTCGCCTCCCACGTAACGACCCGGCTTCTCAACGCGGAGCAGGTTCTGGCCGAGTGCGAAGTCTATCGCCTGGGGAGTTTTCAATGAAACGGCTGGCATAACCCTTCCTGACAAAACAAAACCGGAAGCAGGCGCATCCGGCTGACGAAACGAAGAAACCTTCGGTAGGATTATACTGTGTCCACGAGCGGGTATCAAAAGGGGAACAGAAGCGCTCGATTTTGTGCGTGAAGAAGCACCCCCTCTGTCGCTACGCGACATCTCCCCCACAGGGAGCGATCAGGGTTGGCTTTGTTTGATATGGATTGTTTACCAAATTATTTTGTAAATCCGCATAAGCACCGGGCTAAAGCGGGTTTGTTGCGCTGTGGCCGACCCGCACTAGATACAGGTGAGATAGGGTTCGAGGGCGGCAAGGACCGACGGGGAAAGATAGGGCGAGAACATATCGCTCAACCGATCAATCGAAACGCCAAAACATCCCAACGGGTGGCCCAGCAGGCCGGTCGGGGCATTGAGAAGTTCGGGGAGTTCGAACTTGAGGGCAGCGGTCAGTTCCATCACCGCCTGGCGGACGATATCATTTGCTTCGACGGGCGTCAGATCAGGATCGGCATCGAGCAGAAGTTGGGCAAGATCGTCAAGGGCGGCCATTGGCAGATTTTTAATCGACTCATAAGCCCTGGCGATAGGCTCCGACTGCGTCCAGACAACGTTGGCGACAGGCTGCCACTGCCCGGTCAGCAGATCGTCAATTCGCCGGGCGGCATCGATCAATGTATCGCCGATATAGACGCCGGGGACGCGGTCACTCAGGCCGGGGGCATGGGGAAAAACCGTCCCGCCAAAGGTAAACCAGGCGTGCCTGCCCGACTCAGCGACAATCGATGCGGCCTGGGGAAGATGCGGAACCGTCTCGATGGTGCTGGCGCTCAAGACGATGACATCGGGTTGAACAGCATCGAATGCTTCCTCAAGGCGATCAAGCCCGACGGCCTGCCCCAGGTAGACCACTTCGAAGCCGCGCCGACGCAGGAACAGGGTGAGGATCAACGCGCCCATCTCGTGCCAATCGCCGGGAGCGCAGCCAGCGATAACCCGGCCCGGTCGGGAAGGCAGGGGAAGCGACGCGCCAATCGCGAGCAACTGCTGGCGGATCAGACCGGTGATGAAGTGCTCAACCTGCAAACTGGTGTCGCCCGCCTCCCACTGATCCCCGATCAGTTCAAGAACAGGCAGGATCAGGTGCGTACACACTTCTTCGACGGAGAAAAGGGCGAAGGCATGGGTCATCACCTGCTGAACCTGCTGCGTATCAAAGCGATGGCCTGCCTCAATCAGACTGGCAGCCATCGACTCAAAACTGGTTCCCGCCGATTCTGAGACGGCGGGGGATGACACCGGCGACAGGCCGACCTGCGGCTCCTGGCTGTACAGTAATGCAACAGCACGCATGATCGTGACCCCGGCATCGACCCTGGCTTTCAACCAACGCAGGATGGCGATGTCACGCTCCGAATACAGGCGGTAGCCCTGTTCAGAGCGAGCAGGACTGGGCACCCCGTAGCGCCGCTCCCAGGCACGAAGCGTCACCGGTTCGATCCCGGTCGACTGCGAGACGGCCTTGATATTCAGCAATGGATCACCGGAAATGTTCGAGAAAAGTTGAATTTCGTCCTGGGACATGGATCAATCTTAAA
>DAOUES010000032.1:0-3084 GCA_034430335.1 Anaerolineae bacterium
GATCGCTTCGCCGGTGCCGACCTGTTCTCCTCACTCCGTATGCCCGGCGGGGTCGCCCCCGCGCTGGTTCTCGAACCCGCAGGTGCAGCGCTATTCGCCGCCAAAATCCTGGCCCTGTCCGATCCGTCAATCAGGGAGCGCATCGCCGATCTTCAATCGGCCAACCGCTCGAAAACCATCGCCGACGATGAGGCTCTGCAGCACATACTTTAACAATGAACCCACCCGTAGGGGCGACCCCTGTACGACCAAAGGTCGTCGGTCGCCCAGGCAGCCGGACGACCGGCAGCCACCGACTTATCGCTTTTCGCCTGAGGATTATGAAGCTTAAGAAAACAATCTGGTAACTGAACCGTATCAAATAGAGCCAACCCTACCTGCCCCCTTGGGGGAAGTGGCGGGTCGAAGACCCGTCGAAGGGGGTAAGGACATAGCCCGGCGGCTTCAGCCCCGGGCCTGACAGAATCATCTCGGAAAGTAAATTTGTAATGTCCATACAACCACCCACCGATCCATTTGACGATCACCCGCACGAGGCGTGCGGCGTTTTCGGGGCCTGCGCGCCGGGCCGCGATGTCGCCCGCCTTGCCTTTTTTGCCTTATTCGCTCTTCAGCATCGAGGGCAGGAGAGTGCCGGAATCGCCACCTGTGACGGTCACGCCGCTTACGTCCACAAGTCGATGGGCCTTGTCTCGCAGGTCTTCAACGAGGAGAACCTCTCCCCGCTCAAAGGCCACATGGCGATTGGACACAACCGCTATTCCACCACCGGATCGTCGCACATCCGCAACGCCCAGCCCTATCTCATCGAAACCATGCATGGCCCATTGGGAGTCGCCCACAACGGCAACCTGACCAACGCCTCCGAGCTTCGCAGCCTGCTTCTCGAACGCGGAGTCGGACTCTCCACCACCACCGACAGCGAACTCATCACCCAGATATTGGCTGCGCCTTCTGCGGTGTGGTTGCTGGACTGTGAACCTGACGATCTGGGCGATGACTGCTGGATCGACCGCATCCGGGCATTGATGGCCGTTGCCGAAGGTGCTTACTCTCTTGCCATCCTCACCCGCGACGCCGTCTACGCCGTCCGCGACCCTCACGGGCTGCGCCCGCTCGCCATCGGCCAGGTTGATCAGGGATACGTCGTTGCCTCCGAAACCTGCGCCCTGAATACCATCGACGCCCGTTTTGTCCGCGATGTCTCGCCGGGTGAGATCGTTCGCCTTGATGCCAGTGGGATCACCACCTTCGAAGGCCGCCCGCCGGAGCAGCCCACCCTCTGCGTTTTCGAATACGTCTACTTCTCCCGCCCCGACTCCCTCCTCGACGGCCAGGTGATCCACCAGGCCCGCCAGCGCATGGGTCGACAGCTTGCCCGCGAAGCTCCCGTCGAAGCCGACCTTGTGATCGGCGTCCCCGACTCGGCTACCCCCGCCGCCATCGGCTACAGCCTCGAATCGGGCATTCCTTATAACGAGGGCCTGACCAAGAATCGCTATATTGGCCGTACTTTCATCCAGCCCGACGACCGTCTTCGCCAGCAGGGAGTCAGCCTCAAGTTCAACCCTCTTGCCGATAACCTGCGCGGTAAGCGGGTCGTCCTCGTCGATGATTCCATCGTGCGCGGCAACACCTCCGGCCCGCTCGTTCGCCTCGTCCGCGAAGCGGGTGCCGCCGAAGTCCACGTCCGGGTATCGTCGCCCCCCATCCGCCATCCCTGTTTCATGGGCGTCGACATGGCGACCTATAAAGAGCTGATCGCCCACCACCTTGATGTCGACGCCATCCGCAAACGCATCGACGCCGATTCGCTCCATTATTTGAGTCTCGACGGCATGCTCGACGCCATCCGCCAGGGTCGCAAAACCGCCTACTGCACCGCCTGTTTCACCGGCATCTACCCGATCAGCATTCCCGGCTGGCTGTTCGAGGATGATCGGGATAAATTGTATTTTGAAGAGGTCTGGGGCACATGATTTTTCACAAAGCCAACTTGATCGCCCCCTGTGGGGGAGATGGCCGACGAAGTCGGTCAGAGGGGGTGCTTCGCCACGCTCAAAACACAAAACATCTTGATCGCCCCCTGTGGGGAAGGCTTTGTCAAATCACATTTTACCAACAAAGCCACCAGTACGGGCGCAGCGTGCTGCGCCCGAAGGTCACCTCCGGTGACCTGTCTACCAGAGAACCCTAGCCCGGCGGCTTTAGCACCGGGCCTGACAACCCGTTACAAAGAAAGGCTTTCTGATAATTGACATCGCTCGACGAACCCAACCAGCATAATGTCCTTGTCATCGGCTCCGGTGGCCGCGAGCACGCCCTCGCCTGGGCGCTTGCCCGCTCGCCCCGTGTCGATCATGTTTACGTCGCCCCCGGCAATGCGGGCACCGGTTGGCCCGCCGATCCGTCCCCCACCGGGTTGCAGCCCCGCGCCGCCGCGTCGAACGTCCCCATCCCGGTCGACGATTTCCCCGCCCTGCTCGATTTCGCCCTCAACCACGCCATCGCCCTGGCCGTCGTCGGCCCCGAGGTACCGCTGACGCTCGGCATCGTCGATGTGTTCCAGCAGGCTGAACTTCCCGTCTTTGGCCCCGTTCAGGCCGCCGCCCGTCTCGAAGGCTCGAAGCAGTTCGCCAAAGATTTCATGGCCGGATGCGCTATCCCCACCGCCGGTTATCGTGTCTTCTCCGATTACAACGCGGCCCGCGATTACGTCCAATCCCACGTCGGCCCGCTCGTCGTCAAGGCCAGCGGACTCGCCGCCGGGAAGGGAGTCATCGTCTGCGACACCCCCGCCGGAGCTTTGGCCGCCCTCGATCAGATTATGCGGGATCGCGCCTTCGGCGCTGCCGGTGACCTTGTCGTCCTGGAAGAACGGCTCACCGGCCCCGAAGTCTCCCTGCTCGCCTTCTCCGATGGTCACACCGTCGTCCCGATGCCCCCCGTCCGCGATCACAAACGCGCCTATGATGGCGACCAGGGGCCTAACACCGGCGGCATGGGCGTTTTCACCCACCCGCCCGACGTTTCCGCCGCCGATATCGACGAGATCGTCCGCCGGGTTCTCCAGCCCGCCGTCGA
>DAOUES010000033.1:0-2846 GCA_034430335.1 Anaerolineae bacterium
CCGAGTTCGCCCAGGCGCGGATCGTCCGGCGGCAGGCCGGGCACCGGCAGGAGGCCAAGCTCGCGCTTCCCCAGCCGCAGATAACCCCCACTCAGCGCCAGTGCCCCGAACAACGCCTGGGTCAGCCGGGCGACCAGCGCCGAATTGAGCAGCGCGCACAGCGCGTCGATAGGCCACGCGCTGCCGGTCAGGATCGTCGTCGAGACGCTCGCCTGCGCCAGTCCCCGGTCGACCACCGCCTCCGGTCGGCGGCTCAAGCCCGATACGATGATCTTGTGGGCGGCGGCCTGTTCGCGGCGGCGCTCCGGCAGCGCGTGGAGCATCACCACCGGGCGGCGGTAGGCGCGCTTCAAATAACGCGCATTCTTGATTCCCCACCACGTGCCATACCGCCGGATCAGCCCGCTGGTGATCAGCCGCACCGAGTTGGGCGGCAGCGTGTTGATCGGCACGTCGACCACCTTGTCACGCAGTTGGTAGGCTTCGTCGACGGTCAGGCCGCCGTTCAGCGCGGCGACGGAGTCGAGCGGGACGGCATTGGCAAGGTGGCCGCGCAGCACGTCCCAATCCGGGGCGAGCGCCGCGCTCCACAGGTCGCCGGGACTGCCGGAGAGATCGGCCTGCTCGCCGCTGCGCACGATCCAGGGCGGCTCTTCGAGATCGCCGACTCTCACCACCGTCAGCCGCGCGGCAGGGCGGGGCGCTTCCCGGCGCATCACCAGCACCACCGGGTAGACATCGGCGTCGAACGACAGGCTGTTGGAATAATCGGCAATCGTCTCGACGATCACCCGGTCGATCAGCCAGCGGCGGAGATCGCCCGCGTAGCTCGCCGCCAGGATTTTGTTGGGCAGCACCAGCCCGATCCGCCCACCGGGTCGGCAGAACCGGACCGCCCGCTCGACGAACGGCACCGCCAGGTCGAAGCTCCCCGACGCCGTCTCGTAATCCTCGCGCAGCGCCTCGCGGTAATCGCCGTCCTCGCTTTTCGAGCGGGTAAAGACGCTGGCGAAGGGCGGGTTGCCGATCACCGCGTCGAACGGGCCGGGCAGCGTCTTGTCGAGATCGTCGAGCAGGCTGTCGGCGCAGATCAGGCGTTGGGAGAAATCATCCGGGGACGTGCCTGGCAGCCCGGCCCACAGCCAGAGGGTGAGCGCCGCAATCTCGACCACCGCCGGGTCCCGGTCGACGCCGTAGAGGTGTTCGAGCGCCCCCAAGCGCAGTTCGGGCCGGGGGCAGTGTGGATTCTCCAACCGGCGGCTTCCGGCGATCACCTCCGCCGCCGCGAGGAGCAGGTCGCCGCTGCCCATTGCCGGGTCGAGCACGCGAACCTTCCCGGCGGGTGTCTCTTCAAGCAGCGGGGTGATCGTCCACCGGGCGATCATGTCGGCCATCTGCGGCGGGGTGAAGTAGCTGCCCTGATCGTGCCGGTCGTCGATCACTTCGCCGTACAGCCTGCCCAAGAACCGGTCGTCGACGTTCGTCCAGTCGAGGCGGAGCAGGCGGGCGAAAGCGTAATCCTGTGCAACCTGTGGAATGGCGGGCAGGTTCAAATCGAAGACCAGCCCGCGCTGCTCGCCGATCCGGGCGGCGGCGATTTTCAGCAGGCAGCGCAGCACGTCGAGCCGGTCGGCGCTTCCCGCCGCCGCGAGCATCGCCGGGTAGATGTCGTCGCGCAGCGCCCGGAGCAGGATTCCGGCCATGTCAGAGGCAAATCTCCAGTTCGATCTCGTCGCGGATCGAGATGCCGCCGATCCCGATCTCCGGTATCTGCGGCTTGATCTTCCGTGACTCGTCGACCGCGCCGCAGTGTACGGCAGCCAGCCTGAATCCGCGCTTCTGGCTGAAGCCGATCATGTGGAGGTTGTCGTTGGTGGTGATCAGCCACAGCCGCCTGCACCCGGCTTCGGCGGCGGACTGCCGGGCGGCGTCGATCAGCGCCGCGCCGATCCCGATTCCTTCACGCAGGCTGTCGAGGGTGACGATCTCGCATTCGTCATTGGCGATGTTGAGCGTCAGCAGCCCGACCCGTTCGCCGTCCATCTCGGCGACGAACCCCGGCAGGTCGGGGGCGGTATGGACAACCCCGCGCGAGACGACGATCTCCGCTCCCCAGTGATCGACCATCAGGGCGGCGATCCACCGGCGATCCTCGCCGCTGACCGGGCGAATCGAGAATGCTCCCATTTTGTGCTCTCTTTCGATATTGTTCTCCAACAGTATGGATCAGAGTAACGAATTACTCAATCTCGTCCACTTCTCCCTTTACGAGGCTGGGAACACGGCACTTTTTCTTTTTAGACGATCCGGTCGTACGGGCGCAGCATGCTGCGCCCACCGGTCGACCGCAGGTCGACCTTTAAGGATTTAACCCGGTAATATCAACCCCCTCTGACCGACCTCCGGTCGCCCATCTCCCCCAAACTTGGGGGCGATCAGGGTTGGCTTGGTTTTTGGTCCGAATCTTATAATTCGTGCCCCACCTGCCCCCCTGGGGAAAGTGGCGGGGTGCAGCGACGTTTTTTGTCGCCCGCAGCCCCGTCGAAGGGGGTGGAGGAGGCTATTTTTTTCATATCACACTCGTCTCAAATCCTCCGCCCTGATACACTTATACAAGGTACAAACACAGCGGAGAAAACCTGTATGCTCCTGGCAGTCGATATCGGCAATACAAACATCCAGTTTGGCATGTATGACACCGAACAAAAAAAATGGATCGGGACGTGGCGCTCGCAGACCGTCCACGACCGCATGTCCGACGAGTACGCCGTGCTGCTTCGCAGCTTCTTCGACGATCACTTCCTCACCTTCGACCACGTCAGCGGGATGGTGATCGCCAGCGTCGT
>DAOUES010000034.1:0-22556 GCA_034430335.1 Anaerolineae bacterium
GCCGACCGTAACCAGATGTAGGATCGAAATTTTTCTACGAATGGATTTCATAAACATCAAGAACCTTCACACACCGAAGATATGCTGCCCCCTTTGCTAAGGGGGGCGGCTTCTCGCACAGGCGAGAAGCGGGGGGTGATCCGTGCTAATACATCAGGAGACAATACCTACTCGTCGTCTGTAAAGTCGATGTTCGCCCCGCCCACCGACGAGATCGAACGCTCCCGGTCGGCGACCATCGGGAAATCTTCCGGCGATGCCTGCCTGCGGCTGGTCAGGAGCTTGATCAACGTCGATGCCTGGTCGGGCGGTAAGACGATCACATTTTGATCGTCCGGCGCGCCGCCCGATGGCCGGGAAACGCCCCGCTGGGGCAGCGCCACCAGCAGCCCAACCGCCACGCCCGCGACGACGCCGACCGATATCCCTAATGCCAGTGCCATCGTCCCGGTCGATTCCATCCGGCTGCCGACCACGATAGCCAGCGTGATCCCAAACGCCGTGATTCCTGCCAGTGCCAGCCAGCGATTATTCATGCCTGTTCCTTGTTGACCTCATGATCACTCACGTGACCAATCGACATCGACGAATTCATCGGATGCCTGGGAGTATTCATCATCGGGTTCCATAGGCGGAAGCTGGGGAGTATGCCTGCCGGATACCGCGCCCTCGCGCCGCAGGTCGTCGATAATATGCTGGATATCGAGCGGGCCGGTATAGGCGGCCTGGAACCGCGTGATCTGGCTCCCGATCACCGCCACGAAGTCCCCGCTGCCGACCAGTAATTCGGCGTTGGTGCCGGGGATGCCCGCCGCCATGATCGCTTCCTGACCGCTCGCCACCCGCCCGATCAGCCGGGCCGGTAAATTCGCCTTCAAAGAACCGGGAATTGAATCGGCTGAAGGCCGCTGCGTGCTGATCAGCAGGTGGAACCCGGCTTCACGGCCTCGCTGCGCCAGCCGGTTGAGGAGGTCTTCTACCTCTTTATCAGCGGTCGCCAGCAGGTCGCCCACCTCGTCGATGGCAATGATGATCCGGGGGGTAGTCGGCGCGTTTTCCTGGTCGCGGCGTTCCATCTCCGCCACCGAGTATTCGAGCAGTTCACGGGCTGCGGCGGGCGTCGTCGCGATGGGTGCCAGCAGGTGCGGCAGGTTTTCGAGCGGCGTAAACCCGCGCCGCTTCGGGTCGATCAGGATGACCTGTAAATGCGCCTGCCGGTTGAAAATCGCCAGGGAGAGGATCAAACTGCGGAGCAGTTCCGTCTTGCCGCAGCCGGTCGCCCCGGCGATCAAAACGTGGGTGACTTCCGGGGCCATCAGCGGCAGTGTGTAGGGATCGCCGTCGCTGCTCAGGCCGATCACGGCGGTGACCGGCGGAAGGATCGACACGGTCTGCGCCAGCGGGATCAGGTAAACCGGTTCCGGGTTGGGAAGCGGAATCTCGACGGCGAGCGTGCCCCCGCTGCGGTTGATCCGCACCGCCGGGGCTTCAAGGGTCAGCGCCAGTTCTTCCGACAGGTTCTGGATCGAGCTGATCTTTGTCCCGAACCCCAGCTTCAACTCGAAGCGAACCCAGCGCGGGGAAAGCTGAACGCCCACGACAAGCACGTCCTGCCGGTGGGCGGCGAGCAGGGCTTCGATTTGATCGGCCTGATAATCCAGCCATTCACGTGATAGGGCTGTCATCCAAAATCCCAACTATCCAGAGTGTATATTTACGGGCAGTATAATCAGCCGCCGGGCGGCCTGTCAACCAGTGATCAGCCTATCCTTGCCGAATCGATATGTGAGGCGGCTATTCTCAATAAAAGCACGTTTTCACTGTTTATCAATTTGCTGACTGTGCAGGTGCGTCAGTAGAATGACCAGGAAAATGATGTTTTAGTTTACGACACCGTTCTCAAGGGATAAGGACATGCTCTCAAAACTTTCCGACCGCCTCTATGCCTGGGCTAAAGGCTGGCTGATTCTATCGATCCTCGCGGGGATCGTGCTTTTCCTGGGCGCTACGGAGGCTCTTTTTCAGGTTTTTTCGTATCCCGCCCTGGCTGGGAAGGTGAGTTTAGACACGCTGTTTTTCTACACGCCAGAAACAGCTTTTTCGGCAGTCACCTCCTACGGTGACGCCGGGCGTGCCCGGATGATCTGGATTCACCTGGTATGGGACTTCTTCTTTCCCGTCCTTTATACGGCCTTCGTCAGTCTGCTCGTGTCGTGGCTGTTCCAGCGCGGCTTCAAGCCCGGAAGCAAGCTGCGAAGGCTGAATGTGGTGGCTGTCGGCGCGGGGTGCTTTGACCTGCTGGAGAATATCGGCATCTCGGCGATGATCTTGCTCTATCCTGCTCGGCCCGCGGTCGTTGCCTGGCTGAGTACGATCTTTTCGGCGGGTAAGGGGATTTTCGGTGTCGCGCTTTGTCCGTTGCTGTTGATTGGGCTGGTCTTGGCGGCAGTGAACAGGTTCAGGGTTCAGCAGCAGGCGGCGATTGGCAGCTAGCCGGTTAAGGCATCTCAATCTCCCGGTTCCAGCGTCCATCCCCTGGCCCATGCCTGTAATTCGCTGTAGATCGGCTTGGGCGTGAAGTCGTCGGCGACCAGCGTGTAATAGTCGGGATAGCTCCGCGTCTGCACCGGGTAGCGGAAGGCCCACACGCACACCGAATCGACCCAGGGCCAGTTTTCTTCGGCGTATTCAATCGCATCAATCGTATAAATGATTCGCTGTCCGGGCCGGACGGCTTTCGTCCAGCGCGGGTGATCGTTCCACCCCGATTCGGTGATCATCACCGGGACATCCTCGTCGCCATAGGCGACCATGATCTCGTGAAGCAGTTCCAGGCGTCGATAGTTCAAAACGTCCGCTGCCGGGGAATCGTCGGGCGGGAACTTGAAGCCATAAGTATGGGCGGCCAGCACGTCGAAAGTCCCCTGGAATCCGGCCTCGTACAGGCCGGTCAGGTAATCGAGGTCGTTGAGTGCAACCGCGCTGCCGACCGGTTCGAGGGTCGGGGCGAGCGCCCCCGCCAGCACGATCACATCCGGGTTGCCGCGTTTGGCCGCCGGAGTCGCCACCCGCAGTAAATCGACATAGCTGGCCGGGTCAACCGGCTGAAAGCCCCATTCGCCGGTCAGGTTTGGCTCGTTCCAGATGATCACATACCCGATCTCGTCCCGGTAGTGGGCGGTGAATGCCTCGACGAAGTCAGCGAAATCTTCGTAGTGTTCGCGGTCGAGGTAGGTATAGGTCAGTTCGAAATCGACCTCGTCGGGATCGGGCTGTGCCCAGTCCGGCACCAGCCCCAACCGGGCGATGATCGTCAGGCCCTGGGCGCGGGCATGGGCCACCACCATGTCGGCATGATCCCAGTTGTACTGACCGGGTGAACTCTCGATGTACGACCAGGGGAAAAACTCGACGATGGTCGTCGCCCCCATCTCGCGCACCATTTCGAGCGTCCGCTGGATTTTCCACTCCTCGACTTCATCCGTCAGCCGCGTGTGGACGCAGGTAATCGGGTGCGCTGTCTCGACGGTTTGCGGCGGGCCGATCACCACGTAGATCGGCGGGGGAATCAGCAGGCTGCCGAGAACAACCAACACAATGAGGCGCAGCAGCCAGGGTTGGGCGGCCCGGAGCGTGTTTCGGAATGATGAGTATCCCATAAGCCGCGATTATAGCCGCCCGCCTCCCACTGTGACAAAGAGCGATGCCGAACTTCTCGTGGCGGCAGCAGCCCGCTCGAAATGCTTTTTGCGAGCGGTAGCGAGCCACTATAATTCGTGTAATTGGCGTAATTCGCGGATAATACCCAATCTTGCCGCCATCGATCTCAGCAAGTACAATGCACTCCATGACCACCATACCACCGATCATTACCCTGCTCACCGATTTCGGTGAGCGCGACGGCTACGTCGGGACGATGAAGGGTGTCATCCTGAACATTGTCCCCCACGCCCGGCTGGTCGACATCAGCCACCAGGTTAACCCGCAGGATGTCCGGCAGGCGGCGTCGATCCTGGTCGAGGTGTATCCCTACTTCCCCGCGCAAACGGTTCATCTCGTCGTCGTCGACCCCGGCGTCGGGAGCGAGCGCCGCCCGGTCGCGTTGAAGACGCCCAGGGGATGCTTCATCGCCCCGGACAACGGCGTGTTGACGCTCGTCCGTCGGCGAGAACCGGCAGCAGAAGCCTACGTTCTCGACAATCCCGATTACTGGCTGCCCGAACCCAGCCGGACCTTTCACGGGCGCGATATTTTCAGCCCGGCAGCGGCGCATCTGGCAAACGGCGTCCCGCTCGCCGATCTCGGCACACCGGTTGGCGACCTGATCGATCTGCCGCTGGCCGAACCGGTCATCTCCCCCGGTTCGATCCGGGGCGAAGTGTTCCGCGTCGATCACTTCGGCAATATCCTGACCAACATTACCGGGCTGCGCTGGATCGATGAGCGAACCGCTGCCTGCTTCCCAACCGGTCTTGGCTCCGATCTCGGTGAGCCAGTATACTTTGATGCACCATCAGCCCGGATTACGGTTGGCCGGAATACAATCGACGGCCTGAGCCAGACCTACAGCCAGGTGAGCATCGGCCAGGTGCTCTCGCTGATCGGCAGCAGCGGCGAGTTAGAAATATCGATCAACCAGGGAAACGCGCAGGAAGAGTTGCGCGTCGAAGTGGGTGATCCGGTGACGATATACTTCAAATCCTGAATCTCTGACTATCAATTAGTGCCTGTTAGCAGTTAAGAGGGGGCGCATATGGATCGCTTCATCATTCAGGGCGGAATCCCGTTGAACGGCACGATCACCGCCAGTGGCAACAAAAACGCGGCGCTCAAACTGTTTGCCGCCTGCCTGCTGACCGAAGAACCGGTCATTCTGCACAATGTTCCCGATATCGCCGATGTGCGCTCGATGATCGACCTGATCAAAATGCTGGGCGTCGAGATCGAACCGGCGGGCGAAGAAAGCTGGCGAATCCAGGCCAAAGACATCACCTCCCACGTCATCGATCACGATCTTGCCTCGCGCATCCGGGCCAGCATCGTTCTGGCCGGGCCGCTCCTGGCGCGCCTGGGCCAGCTTGAACTCCCCCCGCCCGGCGGTGACATCATCGGGCGGCGGCGCGTCGATACGCACGTGCTGGCGCTCAAGGCGCTTGGCGTCAAAGTCGAAACCACCGACCGTTTCATCTTTTCGACTTCGGGCATGGTGGGTGCCGATATCCTGCTTGACGAGGCGAGCGTCACCGCGACCGAGAACACGATCATGGCGGCGGTGCTGGCGAAGGGCACGACGATTATTCGCAATGCTGCCTCCGAGCCTCACGTTCAGGATTTATGTAACTTTTTGAACATTCTTGGCGCGCAAATCGAGGGGATTGGCTCAAACGTCCTGACCATCCAGGGTGTCGACCGGCTGCACGGCGGCGAGTTCCGTGTCGGGGCCGACTACATCGAGGTGGGGAGCTTCATCGGCGCGGCGGCGATCACACATGGCCGGGTGCGCATCAGGCAGGCTGCGCCTGAGCACCTTTACATGATTGCCCAGGTCTTCAACCGGTTGGGCGTGCATTGGGAGGTCGAAGGCGAAGATGTGATCGTCCCGGAATACCAGCCCCTTAAGGTGATCTCCGATCTCGGCGAGCAGATTCCCGAAGTCAAGGCCCAGCCCTGGCCCGCCTTCCCTAGCGACCTGTTGAGCATTGCGCTGGTGATCGCGACCCAGGCGGATGGAACGGTTCTGTTTCACGAGTGGATGTACGAAAACCGCTTCTTCTTTGTCGACAAGCTGATCTATATGGGAGCGCGGGTCGTGCTTTGCGATCCGCACCGCTGCCTGGTTCAGGGGCCGAGCCAGCTTCACGGCGAAATGGAGCGGATCACCAGCCCGGATATCCGCGCCGGGATGTCGCTGCTGCTCGCCGCCCTCTGCGCCGAAGGCACGACGGTGATCCAGAACGTGCTGCAAATCGACCGGGGCTACCAAAATGTCGATGGCAAGCTGTGCAGCCTCGGAGCCAAGATCGAACGTATCAGCGAGGAATGAAAAATCCCCCCGAAGGGGGATCAATTTGATGGTCTGTCAGCCGATCCGGGTATCACTCACCTGGATCGGTTTCTTCTTCGTCAGCAGGTTCATTCTCGCCTGCCTCAGTCCCTTCCTGTTCTTTCTTGAGCGCTTCTTCCGCAGTCTTTCGCGCTTCTTCTTCGGCTCTGGCGGCGTCCTCCTCCTGCTTGGCGATGACCGCCGCTTCCAACTCCTCCAGGTGTTCGATGACACTCTTGAAGGCGCTCGATTCGGAGAAGTCCGGTTCGGCCTCGACTTCAGCCTGGAAAGTCCGGGCGCGTTCTGCGAACTGGATCAGTGCACCGTCGGAGAAAGTCTTGTTGTTGAACGAGTCCGCCAGGCCGGGATTGACAATCGGGTCAATCGAATAGCGCCATGCGCCCGGCTTGACCTGTCGCAGCACTGACCGGCAGGTATCGCAGCGCACGAGGCGCAGGACCCGCGTGATGCCCATCACCTGCTGTTCACTCTCTACGAGATGCAGCCGCCCCGTCTGGCAGACCGGGCAGGTTTTCAGCGAGAAGCCGTCGGCGTAGCGTTTGAGTTCACTCCGCCCGCCGACCAGCCGCCACGCATATCCTGACAGGAACAGCGCCACCGCCACGACACCGATCCAGAACCAGGGTGGGTTCAGATCGGCCAGGAAATCCACAACCGGATTCGGCCCCGGTGTGGGTGCTGCTGTTGGGATGGCGACTGGCTCCGGCGTCGCAGTGGCCGTCGGTGGAGGTTTCGGGGTAGAAGTCAGAGCGCCGGTAGATTCGGATGGTGTCGGCGGTTCAGGCATCGGGGTATTGGTCGGGGCCGGTGTCCTGGTCGGGACTGGCGTTCTGGTTGAGGTTGGTGTATAGGTGTTCTCCGGGGTGGGTGAAGGTGTCAGCGTGATTACTGTAAGTTTCTCCAGATTCAGGTTGGGGTCCCACTTTACGAACCCGCCCCAAACCCAGGCAGTCGAATCGTTCCGCTGGATCATCACCCAGTTGCCGGTGGCGCTTTGGGCAAGCGGAACGACTTCCGTGCCGTAGGGCAACCCGCCCAGCTTGGGGTAGTGGATCGACGGCCCGGCTCTTTCGACCAGCACGCGCACGCTGACCAATCCCCTGCCCGGCGGCGGGGGCGGGAGGGTGGGGGTAGGCGTTTCCGCGGTAGGGGCTGCCTGATATTCAACCAGTTGACCGGGAGCAGCCAGCACCGCCGAGGTCGATAATACGACCAGTGCAAGTGCGATACCCCATCCCCACCACAGCGACCGTTTTCTCATCTCTGTTTCTCGTTTGACGATAGTTTCTTGTTAAGCAGGTTGTCTATTCCTCGGCAGGCGGTGGAGTCTGCTCCACCGTTGCAGTGGTTTCTTCCGATGGCACAATAGCCTTGATCACACGGTCAAACATTGACCACAAGAAGTTCTGATTCATGCCAACGGCCACGCAGAGAAAGTATATCGTATATATCCCTGACGTACTGATAGTTTCGGCGGTCGGCGCGTTTTCGACGCCAAGCAGTCCACCGCCGGCTGAAACCAGCAGGTAGGTGATCAATCCCAGGGCAAACCCCATGAATGGGTTGGTGACATACCAGGGCGTGTGGATCGGGTCGAAGTCACGGAGTCTGGCAATATGTTTGATCAGCACCCACAGCGCGCCGATCACCCCGCCCAGGCTGCCAAACATCCCCGGCATAAATGCCGCCGCTAACCAGGCAGGCATCAACGCGCCCAGTGTTATGGTGACCCGGTCGGACATCACCGCCATTGCCAGCACGAGGAACACCCATACGACCAGGTAAATTCCCAGCCAGGTTCCGCGTGTTTGCGCCCACTTGCGAACCTTCTCCTCGAGACGCAGGCGGGCCTTCACCCGCTTGACGAGTTCCTCGGCGTTGTCGTAATACTCACGGCCTGCCAGCAGGTACTCGCGGGACTTTTTCAGGTCGCTGATTGAGAGTTCGGTCGTGCTGAAATAGCCCCGCACGTCGCTGATCACCAGCTTGTAGGTTTCGTCGATTTCCTTCCACAGGTTTTTAATATTCTCATCGGTGATGAGTATCTTCTCCAGGTCTTCGGCGGGCGGCATTTCAGGTTCGGTGGGTTTGGTAATGACAGGCGCTGGTTCCAAAAACGGGTCTGACGGCCTGTAAAACGATGTTGGAAGCACGCTTGCTGATGGGTATATCGAACCGCCGGACATCGACGAGATTGGCGGGGGATAATAGGATGTCATATCACTCAGCGGCGGCATCGCAATCGTCGTATCTTCAGAGGTCTCCGGGACGGCGGTCGATCCAAATGGCGCTTCGGCTGCTTCGGAGGCAAACGGCACAGCGCCTGCCAGCGCATCGCCAAACGGCACAGCCAGTTCAATCGGCGGCACGGACGGATCGACTACCGGTTCCGGTTCTGTGGCCGCGGAGGGCGCTGTCACGATCACTTCGTCTCCGTCGGGGAGTCTTGCAGGCGGCGACGTAAATTCGGCCAGCGGCACCGATGGAACATTGAACGGCACGGAAGGCACCTCGAATGGCTCCGTTTCCGGCTCACCGGCTGGCTCCGTGCCGGGCACGACCACCTCTGCGCTGACGCCCGGCGAAGGCACGACGAGGTCGATAGTGGCTGCGCCCAGGTCCTCAGGGCTGAGATCGCGTGGGGGAGCTTCGACCCCCGCTTTTTCCAGATTGGGCGGCTCAGGAATTTCCGCCCCGCGCCCTCGATCCCAGAAGGCCTCGGCGTGCATCGGCTCCGGTTCTGAGGGTTCTTCCAGGCTGCTGCCGAAAATCTCCTCGGTTTCTTCGTCTGTGGCCGCTTCGAGGTCGAATGGGTCCTCGCCGCCCAGATTCAGGGCATGTTCTTCTCCCCCAACCAGGATATCCCATCCCATCCCTTTCAAAGAGGCGCTCTCATCCTCTGGTTCCTGCTCATCTCCATCGGTGAGATTTTTGTCGATATCATCCATGATTTGCTATCTCCTCCGCCAGTTTGCGGTAAGCAACAGCCCCTTCATGGTTGGGGGCGCTGTCTACAACCGTTTGATTGGCAACCGGTGCTTCGGCGAACTTTACATCGTGAATAATCAGGACATCGAAAACTTTGCTCTTGAAAACGGTTCGCAGTTCCTCGACGACTTCTGCCGCGTGTCTGCTGTCCCGCTCTACCATGGTTGGCAGCAGCCCTAACAGCCGCAGGTCCGGGTTGAGGCGTCGTTTGACCCGCCAGATCGTTTCCATCAACGCCCGGACGCCGCGCATTGCCAGAAAATGGCTCTGGACGGGAACCAGCACCTCGTCGGCGGCGACCAGGCCATTCAGGGTCAGAAGCCCCAGGCTGGGGGGCGTATCGATCAGAATGATATCGAACGGCACCCGGTTCTGTTCGAGAACCTGCTGAAGCCTGCGGGTGCGGTCTTCTCTTGTTGCCAGGTGGACTTCGGCAGCCGCCAGGTCGATCCCCCCCGGAGCCAGGGCCATTTTCCCGTCGACCCCCACCGGGCGAAGGATACGCGAAAAGGGCATCGAGCTGCGCAGCAAAACCGAGGCCATTGTGTGGGTAAGTTTATAAGGGTCGATGCCGAAGGTAGCCGTCAATGCGGCCTGCGGGTCGAGATCGATCAGCAAGACACGCTTATCTAAGGCTGTCAGCGCAGCCCCCAGGTTGGCAACTGTTGTGGTTTTTCCTACCCCGCCTTTTTGGTTGGCGACTACGATAGTCCGGCTCAAGTTTTTCTCCCCACAATCATCAGTGTTAGAAAATGGGCTTTTCGCATTATAGCATCATACCTTGATGAGTAGGAAATAACAGTGTCGGCCCGTATCACGGCTTGACGCTCTTTCCCGCTCAGGCTATCATCCAGACGGTATGGACAAACAAGCCCTTCTCGACGAACTGCACGCATCGCGGGCCGATCTCCTCGATGCCATTGACGGGCTGACCCCGGAGCAGATGCATCTCCCTGACGCCGTTGGCTGCTGGTCGGTCAGGGATGTTCTTTCGCATCTTGTCGATTGGGAGGCCGAACTCGTCACGGCCCTGAACCAGATTCAAAACAAACAGGTGCCCGGCATCATGGACATCGACGATATCGATGGCTGGAACGAGGAGCAGCATTATCAGAACGCGCAGCGCCTGCTCGAAAATGTCCTTGAAGATTTCGAAGGGGTTCACCGGATGCTGGTTCGTATGGTCGCGGATTTTCCTGAGAAAGCCCTGGCCGACAACCGGCGTTATTCCTGGATGGAAGGAGAACCCTTGTCTTATTTGATTGAAGAAACCGCCACCTTGCATGAACGTGAACACGCCGACGATATCCGCGCCTGGCGTGAGAGCATTGATCAGTGAAACACCAACCACAAAACCTGACGACAATGGGAGATTGAATGAGCCGTGTAATCCGGATCGATGGACCTGGCAAGTCCCGCAGCCAACTGATGCGAACCGCTGCCGAGCTTATCCGCCGCTTGAGTGAGAAAAGCGCGATTGACAACGAAACAAAAGACATGGCCGCTTTGCTCGTTTATTGTTTCCGGGAGATCGACTTCGGGATTGACGAGTCTGTCCGTGCCTGGGAGAAACGAAATTACTGGGTGAAGGCAGAGCAGTTTCGATTGAAGTGGTCGTGGGCGGGCCAGGCAGCCAACAAACTGGAGAAGATTGTCATCCTGGAGCGGTGGGAACAACTGCCCCCGGAATTGATCAAGCTGCTGCCGTATTTCGAAGAAATCAAGATTGCCCAGTACACTCGTAAGCCCACGATGTGGGAGGGTCTCTATCAGCGCCTGATGAGCGAGCAGGCCGCCGAAAAAGGCGCATAACAGTTGGCAGCGGTGGGGGCGGAATGTGCTAATCGTTGAAAAATGCGATAATAAAGCACAGGCTTGTCCCCCGTTTTTCTCCAGAGCCAGAAAGGATCAACGATGGAACTCAATGATTTTCTCTCGATGCTTTCACAGGCGTTATTGATCATAGCCCTGCCGATTATCATCGCCGCCGCCGTCCAGACCTTCCGGGTGCAGACCCAGAAACTCAAAGACAATATCGGTGAAGACCGCTTCAATGCGCTTAAAGGCATTGTTCAAACGGCGGTTCAGGTCGCCGAGCAGACCGGTATCCTGGATAAGCTGACCGGCCCCGAAAAGCGCGCCCAGGCCGTCGATTTCGTTCAGTCGTGGCTGCGGGACCACAATGTCAATATCGATGTCGACCAGATCGCTTCGCTGGTCGAGGCGGAAGTCCTCAACCAGTTCCAGAACCCAACCGCCCCGGTCGATACCGCCCAGGGCCGCCAGGAGTTGATCGACAAAGCCGTCGAATCGGCGGTGCTGGCTGCCGAGCAAAGCGGCCTGAAGGGTCTCATCCAGAATCAAAGCCCGGAAAAGAAAGCCTATGCCATGCAGTTGACTAAAGAATACCTGTCACAGCATGGCATCACTATTCCCGATACGCTGGTCAGCGGCATGATCGAGGCGACACTGCTCCGCTTTACACTTGCCGCGCGGGGCCAGCTTCCGCCGACCGGGGGAACTGCTGCCGGATAGGGGAAGTAACTCTCGCGGCGTCATGGTACAATAAGAGTGTGGCTTTAATCAGTGGCGGAGCAGTCGACCATGAGTGAAGAAATCCAACCCGGAGCTGCCCGGCTCAAAGTACCGGATGAGCGCAACCCCGAAACCCATGCCCACTTTCGGCGGGAAGGCTGGTGGCAGATCACGTTCCCGGTGGTGGCCGTTGTGCTGCTTTCCATCCTGGCCGTTGTCCTGATTGCCGTATTGGGTGGTCCGGCAGCCGCTTCGATTCTCGCCGACTATGCGCTTGGGTTGGTTATCGTCCTGATCCTGATCGCCGGGCTGCTTGTTTTGTTATTGGTGGTCGGGGCAGTCTACCTGGTTTCGCTGTTCATCCGGAAAACGCCGCCCTATACCTATGTGGCGCAGCAGGCCGTACGGCGTGTTTATGAATGGGTCGACCGGTTGATGAACCGGATCGCCAGCGTCGTCATCCTGGTGCGCAGCGCCCTGGCCGGTTTGAAGCATTATCTGAAAGAGCAGGGCTATATCCCTGTGGTAAAACCGGAGGGTGAGAAATCGCCGCCTGCGACTCCGCAGCCGCAGTCTAAAGAGGTTTAGCAATCTGCTTGAGGAGATGGGAACTGATGACCGAACAAGACAAGGCTATTGTGACTCAAGAAAGTAGTTCCGATTGGCGGCCACGAGTCTATCTCATCAGCGGGCTGATCGGGTCGATTCTGGGCGTGCTCTCGGCTTATTTCTACGTTCAAGCGGCTGACAAAAAGCACGGCGGCGATGCGCCCGAAGCGCCCGGTGCGCGTGACACCGTCCGGCTGGGGATGTCGCTGCTTGCGATCATTCGCACGATCACCGAGTGGGGCAACCGCTGACCCGTCCTGACGGCCCCGGTTCTCTGTCTGGTTGAGGGCAGCCTGTGTGCTGTCCTTTTCTCTTTTTGTGGGACTCTCCCTCCGCTTTATCTCCCACTATTGAAAAATTCGATGCTCGCATATAGAAAACAAGAATAGCCCACCTGACAAATGCCACTTCACCGGGTTCATTCCTACAAATATAGTTAACTTGTTAAGTAATTAATTGTTTCATTTAGTGGTTCAATCGTTAAACCATTGACGGAGCACATGATTCATGTTGGGTGCGGATGCATTTGAACTGGCAAGGAGGCAGGCCGATCAGTGCAAAGTATTTAGCAACACCAGGCGAATATTGATTCTATGGGCGCTGATTGAACGCCCCCTGTCAGTCGGCGAAGTCGCCGAAGCTATCGACTCCTCGTTGCAAAATACCTCCCAGCATCTCCGCCTGATGAAAGATAAAGGCATACTCACCTCAAGGCGCGAAGGATGCACGGTCTATTACGAATACCAGCACAATCCGTCAAATGATTTGTGTCCTCAGTTGCTGGAAACAGGAAAACAAGTCCACACCTACAAACGGAATCACAATGATACGATTGATGAGTCATAAGGAGAATGCCAAATGTCTGATGTTGATCTGAGTGCAATCGAAGCGGCAAAGGTTGTAGATGCTCGTGGCAGCGCCTGCCCCGGCCCCCTGCTGGAAGCCAAGAAGGGCGTCGGCGCGATCAAGGTTGGCGAGGTGCTTGAAATCTGGTCAGGCGATCCGCGAACCAAGGAGGACATCCCCAAGTGGTCTCAGAAAGTCGGCCACGAATACCTCGGCCATATTGCGGCTGAAGGCTACGATAGACTGTTCATTAAGCGTTTAAAATAGGAAAACATCCATGACCGCAGGATCAACAACGAAGCCAAAAATCCTCATTCTGGCGACGTTATCCGGCGGCTATGCAGGCGCAGACTCGGTCGGGCAGCTACATGTTGATTACCCGTCTAATGTCTATGTGCTGCCCGTCGTTTGCCCGGCAATGTTTCCGGAAGACTTCTACTTGCGCACTTTCAAGCGGGGTATTGATGCCATCCTTGTGATGTACAGCGGCACCGATTGTCCCTATAAAGGTGGGGCAGAGCGAACCGCCGAGATCATCAACCGCGTCTACCCGATGCTCAAAGAGCAGGGCATTGATACCCGGCGGCTCCGGCTTGCTGCCATCTGCACAGTCTGCACGCGCCCATTTCTGAAAGAAGTCAACAATATGGACAACCTTCTTGAAGAAATCGGCCCGGTGGCCGGTGAATTGCAAGCCGCGCTGAACGAAAGTCCCGCCTAGCCTGAAGAAGGATATCGTATGGCTTTAGAAAAGCTTCAAGTAGATTCACTGGTCGTCGGGGGGGGAATTGCCGGGATGCAGTCGGCGCTTGACTTGGCCGATCAGGGTTACCGGGTTGCGCTGGTCGAGAAAGAGGCCAGCATCGGCGGTAAGATGATCGCGCTCAGTAAAGTCTTTCCGACACTGGACTGCTGTAGCTGCATCACGACCCCCAAAATGTCGGCTGTCGCCCACCACGAAAATATCCGGCTCTTTACCTATTGTGAAGTTCAAGCGCTCGACGAAACCGGCGGCGGCTTCACGGCGCTGGTAGAGAAAAAGCCCCGCTACGTCAACGAAGAAGACTGCACCGGCTGCCGCGAATGCGAGTATGCCTGCCCGATCGATCTTCCCTCCGATTTCGACAGGGGAATGGGGGCTTACCGGGCTGTTCGTGTGCCCTTCTCGACTGCCGTACCGCAGGTCGCGACGCTCGATATCGAGAACTGCATTCTCTGCGGCAAGTGTGAGAAAGTCTGCCCGCATGGCTGCATCGACTTCACGCAGACTGCAAAGCATTTCGAGATCGAAGCGACGACGATCATACTGGCGACCGGCTTCGAGGTCACGCCAAAAGACGCCAAGAAGGAATATGGCGGCGGGCAGTTCAATAATGTGATCGATGGGCTGATGATGGAGCGCCTGCTGGCTCCCACCGGTCCCTACGGGCATGTGCTCCGCCCCGGCGATGGCAAAGAACCCGACTCGATTGCCTACGTGCAGTGCGCCGGTTCGCGTGATGCCACCCTCGGCATCGAATACTGCTCGCGGGTGTGCTGTATGTATGCCATCAAGCAGGCGATGCTGCTCTCCGGTGCGCTTCCTATGGCGGATATCACTATTTACTACATGGATATCCGTACTTTTGGCAAAGGCTACGAGCAGTTCTACCAGACTGCCAAAGCGATGGGCATCGAGTTCGTCAAGGGTAAAGTTGCCCGCATCACCGAAGACGAAGATTATAACCCGGTTGTGCGTGTAGAAATACTCGACGAAGGCTCGAAGATCGTCGAGCGCACCCACGACCTGGTGGTGCTCTCGGTCGGGCTGCTCCCCGGCTACAACCCCGATTCGCTCTACGAGGTCCCGGTTGCCGCTGATGGATTCGTGAGTATCCCCTCACCGAATATCTCGCCCAGTGAAACCACACACCCCGGCATATTCGTCACCGGGGTGGCGGCTGGCCCGATGGACATCGTCGACAGCATCGTGCTGTCCGGCGCAGCCGCGTCAGAGGCGGCGGCCTATATCGAGGCGCACAATGGCAGCCGCGTGGTATCCATGAGCGAAGGCAAAAAGGAATTGGCCCATGCCTGAAATCGAACAAAAACAGACTCCACTCCCCGAAGGCCAGGAAGAACCCCGCATCGCTGTCTACACCTGCTACTGCGGCGGCAATATCAGCGAAGTCGTCGACTGCGAAAAGGTCGCCGAGGCGGTCAGCCGCATTCCCAACGTCGTCATCTCCCGCACCGATATGTCGATGTGCTCAGACGCGGGACAGGCGTTGATCGAGCAGGATATCCGCGAACACGGAGTCAACCGGGTGATCGTCGGGGCCTGTGCCCCTTCCCTGCACGAAACGACCTTCCGGGGCGCGGTCACACGGGCCGGGTTGAATCCCTATCTTTACAACCACGTTGGCATTCGTGAGCAGGATAGCTGGGTGCATCACGATAATCCTGAAGGTGCGACCGAGAAAGCGATCCGCCTGCTCGCGGCAGGCATTGCCAAGTCGCGTATGCTTGAACCCCTGGAACCGATCAAGCTCAACGCCGAACAGCACGCGCTGGTCATCGGCGGCGGGATTGCGGGCCTGCGCGCGGCGCTCGACATTGCCCGGCGCGGGATAAAAGCCACCCTGGTCGAGAAGACGCCGTTCCTGGGTGGACGGATGGCCCAGCTCGAAACGACGTTCCCGGCAGATGAACCGGCCCGCGAAGCCCTGCACAGGCTGATCGACCAGGTTGTCGCCCATCCCAATATCACGATTTACACCCAGGCCGAGGTCGTCAGTATGCATGGCTATGTCGGTGACTTCCATGCCGAGATACGCCAGAATCAGCGCGGCGTGAGTGAGGATATCGCGGATGCGGCGATGCAAGCCTGCGAAATCGAAGTCCCCGACGAATACAACTATGGGTTGACGACCCGCAAGGTCATCTACCGGGCTTACGACGGCTGCTATCCACCGGCACCGGCAGTCGATTGGGCAAACTGCCCTGATGGACGGTTGGAACTGACCCTCGACGGCGAACCGGTCATCCTGGAAAACAGGCCGGAAACGATCGACCTGACGGTCGGCGCGATTGTCGTCGCTACCGGCTTCGACCTGTACGAACCGCGTGAAGGCGAGTACGGCTACGGCACACTGCCGGAGGTGATCACGCTCCCGCAGTTCATCCGCCTGCTGGCCCTCACCGGTGATGCCCCCCTGGAGTGGAATGGCCGCCGGGTAAAGAATATGGCCGTTGTCCACTGTGTGGGCAGCCGCGAGATCGACGGCATCCACGAGCCGCACGAAGACGGTCGTGTCAACGAATACTGCTCCCGTATCTGCTGTTCGGCCACGCTTCACACGCTGAACACGGTCAGGGATCGCTATCCTGACATCAATATCTTTGACGCTTACGAGGACATTCGAACCTATGGACGTGGTCACGAAGATATGTATATCAAGGCTTCGAAGCAGGCAGTGCGTTTCCTGCGCTTCCACAACGAAGAGCGTCCGAAGGTCACCGGGGCGAACGGCGACCAGCCGGCACTGGTCACGCTTAACGATTACCTGACCTGGGGCGAGGAGATCGAAGTGCCGGTTGACCTGGTGGTGCTGGCCGTCGGCGTCAAGCCCCGGGCTATCGACGACCTCATCAGCATGTTGAAAATATCAAAGGGCAGTGACCGTTTCCTGGCCGAAGTCCACCCCAAGCTGCGCCCCGTCGAAACGGCTGTTCCTGGGATCGTGCTGGCCGGTACCGCTCAGGGGCCGATGAATATCCAGGAAAGCAGCGCCGCCGCATCGGCTGCCGCCGCGAAAGTCTCCGTGCTTCTCGCTTCGGGGGAAGTTCAACTTGAACCCTTCGTCGCAGTCGTCAATCACGACCTGTGTGATGGCACGGGCGCATGCGTCGAGGTCTGCTGCTACGAGGACGCGATTGCCCTGGAGACATTTACCGTCGATGGGATCGAAGTACAGAAAGCGGTGGTCACACCGGCTAACTGTGTGGGCTGCGGCGTCTGTGTGAGCGCCTGTCCCAACCGGGCGATTGATGTTCAGGGATGGACGCTGGCACAGTATGACGCGATGATCGACGCCATTGTCGGCGAACTTCCAACTCTGGAGGCGGCCCAATGAGTACCGAAGACAAAAAAACACGCGCACAGCTACTCAAACAGCTCCGTGAGCAGCATAAAGAAGCCGTAGCCCGGACTCAGGCGCTTCTCAAGGAGCATACTGCCGTTCGAAAAGAAATCTTCAAGGCGATGGGCGATGATCCCAGGACCGTGCCGGAGATCGCCGAACTGACCGGTATGTCCCCTCGTGATGTGCTGTGGCACATCACTGCCCTGAAAAAATATGACCTGGTTGCCGAGGTGGGGATGGACGGCGAATACTACCAGTACCAGAAGGTGAAGGGGGCTGCCTCATGAGTAAACGTGTCGATCCCGGCCTGCTGGCCGAGCTGCACCGGTTTGGCGACGTATCTATCGAGGCCTGCTTCAACTGCGGCAACTGCACGGCGGTCTGCCCGTTGAGCACCGACGAAACGCCGTTCCCGCGTAACAACATTCGCCGGATACAGGTCGGGTTGAAAGAGGACATCCTCCAGAGTCCTGATCCCTGGCTGTGTTATTACTGCGGCGACTGCTCAAGCACCTGCCCACGCGAGGCCGAACCCGCCGAGGCGCAGATGGCCCTGCGGCGCTGGCTCACCGCCGAGTATGACTGGACCGGGCTTGCCCGCCTGTTTTACACGTCGCACATATGGGAAGTCGTGGCGATCCTCATCACCGCAGCGCTGGTCATACTGGGGTTCGTGTTCTTCCATGGCCCGATAGTCACCGAGCAGGTAGAATTGAACACCTTTGCCCCGGTAGCCATGATCCATCTCCTCGACTGGATCATGGCCGGTCTCCTGTCGTTCTTCCTGTTGACCAATGCGGCCCGTATGTATCATTTCATCCTGCGGAAGGGAACCGGCCTACGGATTCCCCTCACGCTTTATGTAACTGAGGCGTGGCTGCTGGTTTACAATTTTTTCACCCAGGAGCGCTTCTCGAAATGTGACAATAAACGCACCTGGATCAACCACCTGATCCTGGTCAGCGGGTACGTCACCATGCTGGTGCTGGTCCTGATGCTCCTGCCCTGGTTCCAGACGGATAACATCTACCCGATCTGGCATCCTCAGCGCTGGATTGGCTACTACGCAACAATCGCGCTGCTCTACGGAGCGGGGGCTGCCCTGTGGGGACGTGTCAGGAAAACCCGCCAGATACACCGGTTTTCTCACCTGAGCGACTGGCTGTTCCCGATCTTGCTCCTGATCGGCGCTGTAACCGGCATTCTGGTGCATCTGTTCCGCTATCTCGGGCTGCCTCTTGCCACCTACTACATCTACGTCTTCCATCTTTCGATGATGGTGCCCATGCTGGTGCTGGAAGTGCCGTTTGGGAAATGGGCACATCTGGCTTATCGTCCCCTGGCGATTTATTTCCAGAGTGTGAAACAGAAAGCTCTTCAACGCCAGACCGAGCATGCTCTGGCGTCTGTTGGAACTGATTGACAATTTAACTATCTATGAACAAGGAGAAATTTCATGAGTAAAATGGTTATTGTTTGCAATGGCGATACTCCGGCGAGTATCATGCCATCCCTGATCTTTGCTACTTCGGGGATTGCCCTTGATTACGAGGTTTACTTCTTCTTCTGCCCGGCGGGCGCTCGCTGGGCGCTCAAGGGTGAGTTAGAGAAGCTCGGCACCCCCAAAGGGCTGCCCAACCCGGTTGAACTGTGGGACACACTCATCGAGACGAGCGAAAGAGTTACTCTGTGCCTGCTCGCGTTGGAAAACAAAGGTATCGATGCTGAAGACCGGCGTGATGAGCGCATCGTGGTTGAAGCACTGCCGCCCTTCCTGATGGAAGCCGAAGGCGCGACGATGACCTTCACCTTCTAATAAATCAGGAACAACTTCCCGGTACACACTCAGCGCCATCCAATCTGGATGGCGCTGATGCTTTTCTGGCCCGGATGGATCGCGTTATGATCGACTGCTGCTTTCCAGCATGCGGAGAAGATCGGCGTTCGACGGGTCATGAATGAAACGCCAGAATGCGTCCTGTGCCCGGTTCCGGGCTTCGATGATCCGGCGCACCATGTAAATCTTGCGACGTAGATCGAGATCTTCCACCGGCACTTTGACGACTTCCCTGCGTGCCAGCAGGCAGTCAGCCGCCAGCCGTGACACGAACGACACGCCGTATCCCTCGGCAACCGTCCTGACAATCGCCTCTGCGTTCCCAAGTTCAAGAAAAATGTTGAGATCGTCTATCCCGATATCGTGTCTGGCTAACTCGGCCAGCAGTACCCTGCGCGTCCCGGAACCCGGTGAGCGCATCACGATGCGCTCCTCAAGCAGTTCTTCCGGCCCGATTGACGGTCGCCAGGCCCAGGGATGACCGGCGGGAACAATCAGAATAATAGAGTCGGTCGCGAATTCCTGGTGCTCAAGCCCTTCACCGGAGGCTTCGTAGCTGACGACGGCCAGGTTCGCTTCGCCATCGACCAGGCGCTGGATGGCGTTTTCCGGGGAACAGGCCGGGATGCTGACCGAGATCAGGGGGTTGCGATCACGAAAACGCGCGGCAAGCTGGGGCAGGATATACTTGCCGGCGGTGGTGCTGCATGCGATCCTGAGATGCCCCATGATCCGCTGCTGAAAAGACCCCATCATTTCTTCGATATCTATCGACTGGTGGATCAGCTTCCGGGCATGCGGCAGCAGAAGCCGACCGGCTTCGGTCAGCTTTATCCCTGATCCGGAACGTTCGAACAGGACTACTCCCAGGTCCTCTTCCAAAATCTTTATGTGATGGCTGACCGTTGGCTGGGTAAGGTGCATCCTTTTACCGGCCTCCGAGAAGCTCAGATTCTCCGCTGCGTAAACGAATGTGTTCAACCTTGTGATGTCAAGCATGGGTATTTACCTCACAGCGTCCCTATGACGTTTCGTCGTCGGCGAAACTCCCGATTGTTCGATTTCCTGTTACCCGCCCCCATCACTCAGAATCGCTTCCCCGCACAATGGTGTCGTCGTACAGGCCGGGGCGGAGGGTGCGCAGGCGACGTTGACCGCCATCCCCAGGTAGCGCGAGGGATCGACGGTGTTGTCGAATTCCAGTTCGTTGGTGTATTGCCCGTACCCGTCATCCAGCACAATCGAGAAATGCAGGTGCACCCAGATCGTCCGCGCGCTGCCGCTGTAGTCGCCGGTATAGCCGAGCAGCGTCCCCTGGCTGACAAAGACCTCGCAGGTTCCCGGCGGGAAGGCGTCGTCGATGAAATCGTTTTCCCCTGATTTATCGGCCATATGCGTGTAATACAGCCATATCTGCCGACCGGGGGACAGCGGGTCGTCTGGCACGCGGATGATCAGCGCGCTTTTCCAGTGTTCTTCACGGGTCAGGTAGCCGTCATACGCCGCGTAGACTGGTGTCACTCCCGGATCGGTTGGGCTGAAGATATCGATCCCCTGGTGGCGGTGATTTTCCGAATACGGCCCGCGCGGGTCACCGTAGAGCAGCCCGATCCAGCCGTCGGCGGGCAGCAGGAACGGCGCGCCGGGGCATGGCTCGCGCTGGATGGTCATCAATTCCCGGCGGGCCTCCTCATCGCCCGATACCCATTTCGCGGTATCGCTGATGCTCGTTATGCCGGGTTCTTCACCGGCTCTTGAGCGAAGGAAGGCGATCACTCCGGCGATGATCGCCAGCAGCGCCAGCCCGATCAATATGATCGTTCGCCGTTTTCGATTTTTTCTAAATGGTGAGTAGTCGTTGGTTGCCAATTCCTGCTCCGGTCGATAGTCTGTCCCGGTACAGATATTAGTGGCTGGGGTGGGCCGCCGCAACTGTGCCGCAAATCACCGGTAAAAGCCCTGAACGACTGATCGGACGCAGGTTGTACGGGTACAACGCGCTGTGCCCGCTTTTCGCCCTGCCAGTTTGAACCGGAGTATACTCCAATGCATGGAAAAACTGCCCCACCTGATACGGGATCGACTGGCCGGTTCGATCGAACACTGGCGCTGGCCGACGTTCTGGCGCGGGTTTTGGCTGGCGCTTGTGATCGGCCTGTTCCTGGTCGGTGTGCCCGGTATGCGCCCCGATCCGCACAGCGAGTCGTTCCAGGCGCTCGGTGCAGCGCGTGACTATTTATTTGATTTCGCTGCCTGGGAAGTCGAGTCGCTGGCCGACAAAGCGGTTAACGGTGCGGTCGGTTCGCAGCGTTATATGAGCCAGCAGGATCAGGTTGACTATGTGCGCGGGTATCTGGGACTGGTCGGCCAGATCGCCGAACTGGAACGCCAGATCGAGGAATATTACGTCGATCCGTCCATCGCCGACCCGGAAGCGGCCAGCGTCGATCTGCGCAGCAGGCGTGATTCACTTCGCGAAGAGCAGCGATCCCGTCAGGCATTGGCCGAATCGATCATCCAATCGCAGGTCGACGAAGTGCTGGCCGATTATGGCTTTGGCGTCGGCGGGCAGATTCTCCCGCCCTTGAGCATCCGCTTCACCGAGCTGCCCACCATCCTGATCACCTCCCCGCGTGACCGGGTCGAGCGCACCGGGTCGTATGTCCTCCAACACGGCCTGACCGTCGACCAGCAGGAAGCGCTCGAATCACAGGTCGACGCCGAACTGGGAGTCTCGTCGCTCGTCGTCCCGATTGGCGGGTTGGGCATCTGGCCTGCCATGCTGATCGAGACGAGCAGTGTCCCGTTCGTTTACGAGGTCACCGCCCACGAGTGGACTCATCACCTGCTGGCTTTCTACCCGTTGGGATTCAATTACGGGGTGACGCCCGAACTGTATACGATGAACGAGACGACCGCCAGCATCGTCGGCAAGGAGATTGGTTGGGCAGTTCTCGACCGCTACTATCCCGATCTCGTACCCCCTCCCCCGGATTACGCGCCCCAGCCGCCGCCCGAACCCGCCGATCCCGCCGAACAGCCCGCCTTTGACTACCGGGCAGAGATGCACGAGACTCGCGTTCGCGTCGACGATCTGCTGGCGGCGGGCAAAATTGAGGAGGCCGAGGTTTATATGGAGCAGCGCCGGGAGGTTTTCGTAGAGAATGGCTACCGGATACGCAAGCTGAACCAGGCATATTTCGCATTTTATGGTGCCTATGCCGACGAACCCGGCGCGACCGGTACCGACCCGGTCGGCCCGGCGGTGCGCGCGCTGCGGTACAACAGCGACTCGCTCTGCGATTTTGTCATGGCGATGCGCGGCATGACCACCTTCGCCGATCTCGAAGCGGCACTGGCCGACCGCCCGGCCAGGTGATCGGAGTGACCGGTATGGAAACCATCGGCGATGCACTCGAATACGGGCGCGGTCAATCCAGCGAACATCTGACCTCGACCACCGCCCAGGCGCTGCTGGCGCATGTCGTCGGGCGGGGGCGGGTCTGGCTGTTCGCCCATCGTGAAGAACCGCTCCCGCCGGAAGCCGCCAATC
>DAOUES010000035.1:0-2409 GCA_034430335.1 Anaerolineae bacterium
CCTGTTCGAGGCTGCGCGAACTGACCGTCACCCGCAGCGGCACGCCGATCAGGTCGGCGTCGTTGAACATCACGCCGGGGCTGAGTCCGCGATCATCGTAGAGCACGTCGAATCCGGCGGCGCGGAGGTCGGCGTAGAGTTGATCGGCGACCTCGTACAGGGCATCGTCTTTCGTAATGGCGACGATGTGGATGTCATAGGGGGCGACTTCACGCGGCCAGATGATCCCGTAGTCGTCGTGATGAGCCTCGATCACCGCCGCCATCAGCCGGTCGAGGCCGATGCCGTAGCTGCCCATGATCACATACTGCTCCTGGCCGCTCTCGTCGATATAGGTCGCGCCAATCGGCTTGCTGTAGCGGGTGCCGAGCTTGAAGCAGTGGCCCAACTCGATGGCGCTCTCGATTCGAAGGGTGCCCCCGCAGGCTTCGCAGACGGCCCCGTCGTACGGCTCGGCGATGTCGGCGATGCACGTCACGTCGAAATCTCGCGGGTAGCAGGCGTTGACCACGTGGCAGCCGGGATCGTTGGCACCGGTGACGAAGTTGCTCATCTTTTCGAGCGACAGGTCGGCGATGACGAGCAGGCCATCCGATTCGCCCTCTTTGCGAACGTCGATCCCGATCGGGCTGGCGTAGCCTGCCGCCGCGCCGACGGCGGCGATCTGCTCCTCGCTGGCCGGTTCGAGGGATGACACGCCGAGCCTGGACATCAGCTTGACCTCGTTGACGTCGAGATCGCCGCGCAGCATGGCAAGGATCAAATCACCGTCGCCGGTGGTGTAGAACACGGCTTTGAGGGTCTGCTCAGGCCGGATCGAGAGAAAATCGCACAGATCGGTGATGGTTTTGCAATCCGGCGTCGCGACCTTCTCCAGCGATTTCGGATCGCCGTTCGACGCATCGCGGCGGGTGAACGCCGCCGCCTCGACGTTCGCCGCATAGCCGCAGTCGGCGCAGCGGACGAAGCGGTCTTCGCCTTCGGCGTGCGCCATGACGAACTCGTGGGAGGCGCTGCCGCCCATCGTGCCGGTGTCGGCCTCGACCGGGATGACATCGAGGCCGCAGCGGGCGAAGATGTTCAAATAAGCCCGGTAGATCGACTCGTAGAACACGTCCAGCCCGGCGGCGTCGGCGTTCATCGAGTAGGCGTCTTTCATCGTGAATTCGCGCAGGCGGATCATGCCACCGCGCGCACGCAGTTCGTCGCGTTCTTTGGTCTGGATGTGGTAGACGTAGCGCGGCAGGTCTTTGTAGCTCTCGACCTCCTGGCGGCACAGGTCGGTGACGACTTCCTCGCAGGTGGGGGCAAGGACGAACTCGCGGCCCTCGCGGTTCTTGAGGCGCACCAGCACGTCGACGCTCTCCCAGCGCCCGGTCGCCTGCCAGAGTTCGGCGGGATGCATCACCGGCATCAGCATCTCCTCGACGCCGATGGCTTCCATCTCCTCGCGGATGATCGCTTCCAACCGGCGGAACACCCGCCAGCCAAGCGGGAGCAGGCTCCAGATTCCGGCGGCGAGCGGGCGGGCCAGCCCCGCGCGGACGATCAGCTTGTGGCTGGACATTTGAGCATCGGAGGGGGCGTCACGCAGTGTGCGCCCGAAATGTTGGGACAGTCGCATAGTCGATCTCTTTCGTTCGGTAAAGTTATGGTCTGGTAGCGTAGTATAACGCACAACAGCGTAGTGGGAAGAAATGTCCACCGCTTTTTCCAGGAGTTGTTCAATCGATTCAAATCACAACGGACCGCGCAGCCGCACGATCCGTTTTTTTCTCTTCCTTGTACTCTACTCGAAGAAACCGATTGCAATTGAACTGATGAAAAAGTCGATATGTGTCAGGATAGGTGTCCCTTGACTTTTGATGCTACCGATTCCTTTAAATCACCTAAATCAAAATAATCCAACTCTATGGAAGTACACAAAACGTCCAAAATCTTGTCACTGGTTAGGCGTGAGCGTCTATCATCATGGCTTTGAATTACAGTGGCTAATTCCATTAGATTTGATGCTGTTAACTCGACTAGATCGTGATGCCACTTGCGCGAAGCTATTTTATCTGGAGTTTCTCCATCGCTTTGTTCAACTCTTATGCCTAGTTCTGGAAAAACATCAAAGTCTATTAGTGCATAATCAAGATTTGAAACGTGATCGCTAGCAGCCGCTAATGCGGCTGCAATACGGTCCAAGTTTGAGTAGTCGTCATTCACAAACCAGACTGATAGTTTATTTCCGGTTGTACGCAAATCAGCCAATGCGTCAGCTTGCAAATCACCCTCATCTAACCATGGCTCTCTGTACCATTTGTTTCTCCTGATTTTCCTGAGGAGATACGGCACTGCTTTCACTCCTGCAAATCGTTGATTGCGAGTTGCATATCAGCCAATAATTCTTGATTGGGCTCCTTC
>DAOUES010000036.1:0-9472 GCA_034430335.1 Anaerolineae bacterium
ATCAACGACCGGGAAGCCGCCGAGACGATTCTCGAACACAAGCAGGTTTTGGGCAGCTACCAGCATCACATCTTCTACATCCAGGAATATATCGAAAAACCGGAGCGGGACATCCGCGCCTTTGTGGTCGGTGATGAAACAATCGGCGCGATCTACCGCCATTCGGAACACTGGATCACCAATACCGCACGCGGCGGGCGGGCGAGCAACTGCCCGGTCACCCCTGAGATCGATGCGCTCTCACTGGCGGCGGCCCAGGCCGTCGGTGGCGGTGTGGTGGCCGTCGACTTGCTGGAGGCTCCTGGCGGCCAACTGCTTGTCAACGAGGTGAATCACACCATGGAATTCCGAAACAGCATCGACACGACCGGCGTAGACATCCCCGGTCGTGTTGTCGATTACGTGATGCGTGTCGCCCAGGGCGGCTGAACAACGAGGGGAGATCGACCAGATGACGGAATCATTATCAGCAAGGGTCGGGATTGTAGGGGGTAGCGGGTACGTCGGCGGGGAACTGCTGCGGCTGCTGCTGTTTCACCCACACGTCGAGGTCACGCAGATCACGTCGGCCAGTCAGGTGGGGCGCTTCGTCCACATCGTGCATCCCAATCTGCGCAGCTTTACCTCGCTGAATTTCATCCATCCCGATCAGTTGGAACCGGTCGACGTGCTGTTCCTGGCGATGCCGCATGGCAAAGCCTCGACCGAGATCGAGAAGTATGCGGGCATGGCCGGGCGGATCGTCGACTGTTCGGCGGATTTCCGGCTGCGCGACCCGGCCCAATACGCCCGCTGGTACGGGCATGATCACCCCGCCCCGGAGTGGCTCGATAAGTTTGTCTATGGGCTACCGGAGCGAAACCGTGACGCGCTGAAAGATGCCCGATACGCCAGTGGAGTCGGCTGCAACGCGACGGCGACCAACCTGGCATTGCTGCCGCTGGCCGACGCCAGACTGCTCGGGCAGGTGGTGGTCGATCTCAAGGTGGGGTCGTCGGAAGCGGGCGCGCGCAGCACCGACAGTTCGCACCACCCGGAGCGCAGCGGGGCGGTTCGCTCGTTCAAACCGACCGGCCACCGCCACCAGGCGGAGGTGATCCAGGCATTGGGCGATGGCTTCGAACTGTACTTCTCGGTTACGGCAGTCGAACTGGTGCGCGGCGTATTGGCGACCTGCCACTGCCTGCTGAATGAAACGGTCGAAGAAAAGGCTTTGTGGAAGCTGTATCGCACCGCCTACAAAAACGAGCCGTTCATCCGGCTGGTGAAGAGCAAGACCGGCCTCCACCGCTATCCGGAGCCGAAACTGCTGGCCGGGTCGAACCTGTGCGATATCGGCTTCGAACTGGACGAGGACAGCGGGCGGGTAGTCGTCATTTCGGCCATCGACAACCTGATGAAAGGCGCGGCGGGCAGCGCCGTCCAGTGCATGAATGTGATGATGGGCTGGGACGAAACTGCCGGGCTGGGGTTCCCCGGCCTGCACCCGATCTGAGATCGGCAAAAGAGGAGAAGAATTGATGATCGTTGTGAAAATTGGTGGGGCAGAGGGCATCGACTACGATCTGGTCGCCGACGACGTGGCCGAACTGGTCAAGGCGGGGCAGCCGCTCGTGATCGTTCACGGCGGGTCGGCGCTGACGAATGAAGTCGCCGCCGCGCTGGGCCACCCGCCGCAGTTCGTGACCTCGGTCAGTGGGTTTTCCAGCCGCCGCACCGACCGGCGCACGCTGGAAATCTTCGAGATGGTGTACTGCGGCCAGATGAACAAGGGGATCGTCGAACGCTTGCAGCAGCGCGGGGTCAACGCGGTTGGCCTGAGCGGGATCGACGGGCGGCTGTGGGAAGGGCCGCGCAAAGCGGCGATCAAGATCATCGACGAGCACGGTAAGCGCCGCGTGCTGCGCGACGACTACACCGGCAAAGTCGAGAAAGTCAATACCGGCCTGCTGCAAACGCTGCTCGACGCGGGTTACACCCCGGTGTTGACTCCCCCGGCGATCTCCGGCGAGGGGGAGGCGATCAACGTCGACGGTGATCGAGCGGCGGCGGCGACGGCGATTGCCCTCCACGCCGAGGCACTGATCATGCTCTCGAACGTGCCGGGGCTGCTGGCTGACTATCCCGACGAAGGCAGCCTGATCCGCCACATTCCCGGCGAAAAGCTCGACTCGTTCATGGTGGTGGCCCAGGATCGGATGAAGAAGAAAGTAATGGGTGCCGGGGAAGCGCTGCAAGGCGGCGTTCGCCGCGTGATTTTCGGCGATGCCCGCATCGAGCAGCCGATTCAAAAAGCGCTGGCCGGTGCGGGAACGGTGATCGGCGAAGCGGTGGAATAGGGGAGATCGAATCATGCAAATGGAACTGATGGCCGACATTATCGCGGCGGAAGACGCCCATACCTCCGGGGCCTACCCCAAGCGCGAGATCGCGCTGGTGCGAGGCGAAGGTGCGCGGGTGTGGGATGCCGACGGGCGTGAATATATCGACTGCAACGCGGGGCACGGCGTGGCGAACGTCGGCCACTGCCACCCGGCGGTCACCGAGGCGATCCGGTCGCAGGCCGGGACGCTGGTCACGTGCAGCGAAACGTTCTACAACGATCAACGCGCTGCGCTGATCAACGAATTGACCGCCCGTACACCCGGAAATCTCGACCGGGTATTTTTATGCAACTCAGGCGCGGAAGCGGTCGAGGGGGCGCTGAAGGTCGCGCGGTACTTCACTGGGCGGACGGGGATCGTGGCGGCAATGCGCGGCTTTCACGGGCGGACGCTCGGCGCGTTGAGCCTGACCTGGGACAAGAAATACCGCGAACCCTTTATGCCGCTGCTGCCGGATACCACCCATGTGCCCTATGACAAACTGGAAGCAATGGACGAAGCTATCGGCGAGAATACGGCGGCTGTTCTGGTCGAAGTCGTGCAGGGTGAGGGCGGTGTCCGCCCCGGCAGCGCGGAATATTTCGCCGGGCTGCGCCGCTTATGCGACGAGCGCGGCGCGCTGCTGATCGTCGACGAGGTGCAGACCGGCTTGGGGCGCACCGGGCGATGGTTCGCCTGCGAGCATTTCGGGCTGGTGCCCGACGTGCTGTGCCTGGGCAAAGCGATAGGCGGCGGCATCCCGATGGGGGCGGTTGTGTGGGAAGAGTCACTCGGCCAGTTGAAGCCGGGCGTACACGGCTCGACCTTCGGCGGGAATGCACTGGCCTGTGCCGCCAGCCGCGCCATGCTGAACGTGATGGATAAAGAATCACTTCCCGAACGGGCCGCACGGGTCGGGAAAACGCTGCTCGACAATCTACAAGAGATCGACTCGCCGCTGATCCGGGAGGTGCGCGGGCTGGGCCTGATGATCGGGATCGAGCTAAAACAGAAATCGACGCCGGTGCTGAAAGAAATGATGGAGCGGGGCGTGCTGGCGCTGCCCGCCGGGCCGAACGTGGTAAGGCTGCTGCCCCCGCTGGTGATCGGCGAGGCCGATCTGGAAACGGTCGTACAGGTTATCCGGGAGTCGCTCGATGCCTACCCCGGTTGAACCGGCCACACCGGAGGACGCGATCGATCTGCTCGAACGTCTGGTATCGATCCCCAGCCTGTCGGGTGAGGAGGCCGAGGCATCAGCCTGCCTCGTCGAATGGATGTCGGCGCGCGGCTTCGAAGCACGGGTCGATGAAGCGGGCAGCGCGGTCGGATCGCGCGGGGACGGTCCTAACGAAATCCTGCTGCTGGGGCATATCGACACCTTCCCCGGCAGTCCACCGGTGTGCCGGGATGGGGACTGGCTGGCCGGACGGGGAACGGTCGACGCGAAGGGGCCGCTGTGCGCGTTTGCAGCGGCAGCGGCGGCGGTCGACATGCCCGCAGGGTGGAAAGTCACCGTCGCCGGGGCGGTCGAGGAGGAAGCGGCGACGAGCAAAGGCGCGCGCCACATCCTGGCGAATGCCCCTCGCCCGGCGATGTGTGTGATCGGTGAGCCGAGCGATTGGAACCGGGTCACGCTGGGGTATAAGGGACGCCTGCTGTGCGACATCCGGCTGCGGGCACCCTTCGCGCATACGGCGGGGCAGTCGGCGATCCCGGCTGAACAGGCGGTCGATCTGTGGGAGACAATTCGCCGCCGGTGTGAAGCGATCAACACCGGGCGCGATAAAGCCTTCGAACGGCTCGACCCGTCACTGCGGCATATCGCCTCGCAGGATGACGGTGCATACGGCATCGTCGACCTTTCAATAGGGTTCCGGCTGCCGCCGGACTTATCGCCGGACGACCTGGAGCAGCAGGTCAAGGGATGGATCGAACCTGCATCGGAGGAGACGGAGGTCGAGGTTACTTTTTCGGGCAGCGAAGTCGCCTACCGGGGGGACAAGAACAACGCGTTGGTGCGCGCCTTCCTCACGGCGATCCGCGCCCAGGGCGAACACCCGCGTTTCGTCGTCAAGACCGGCACCTCGGATATGAACGTGGTCGGGCCGGTGTGGAACTGCCCGATAGTGGCCTACGGCCCCGGCGATTCGTCGTTAGACCACACTCCTGGTGAACGGATCAACCTGAACGATTATTTACGGGCGATTGAGGTTTTGAAGGCGATGTTGTCCCAGGTATTTGAAAGCACTGAGAGCATATCATGACACCAAACGAGATGTTTAATTTTGACAATTATACGCCGCGCCCGCTGGAGATTATCGACACAACCCTGCGCGAAGGATCACAGACCTCGCTGCTCCACGACCACTACAAGTATTTCTTCAGTCAGGAAGATAAACAGGAGATCGTCCGGGCGCTGATCATTTATGGAGTCAAGTTCATCGAGTTTTTTGCGCCTGTCGTCAGCCAGCGCGAAGCCGACGATTTCGCCGCCTGCAAAGCGGTGCGCGATAGCCTGCTCACGCAAAAGGGCTACACCTTCCTGCTGGCCCACGTGCGCTGCCACCCGGACGACGTTCAATCGGCGATTGAGGCGGGCTTCGACGGGCTGAACTTCTACTTTGGAACGTCGCCCCAGGCGCGAGCCAGCAGCCATGGCAAAGACCTGGAAGAGATCGCCCGGCGGGCGCAGTTGCTGATCGAGCAGGTCAAACGCGATTACCCGCACCTGATCCTGCGTTTCAGCGGCGAGGACGCTTTCCGTACACCCTTCGACGATCTATGCCGGGTTTACGACGTGATTGCCCCGCTGGTGAGCCGGGTCGGAACGCCCGACACGGTCGGCGTTGCCACGCCCAGCGGTGTGGTTCAGCGCGTGGAGAACCTGCGCAAGCGCTATCCCGATCTCGACCTGGAAGGCCACTTCCACGACGACCGGGGCTTTGCGCTGATCAATGCGCTGGAAGCGGTCAAGCACGGGATGCGCTACATCAATACCACACTGCTGGGGATCGGCGAACGATCGGGGATCACGTCGATGAGCGCGCTTCTATATAACCTGTTCATCGACCATGATTACGACCGGTTAGAGGGTTACAATCTGCGCGGGTCATACCCGATCAACGTGTTGCTGGCTTCCAAGCTCAACAAACTGGTGCAGTCGAAAGAGCCGGTCAGCCTGACGAACCGCACCCATATGGCGGGCGTGCATCAGAAGGCAGTTCTAAACGACACCGCCACCTACGAACCGTTCCCGCTGGACCAGTTCGGGGTGAGCGAATCGGAGATTCTGCTTGGGCCGTTGAGCGGCTGGAATATTATCTACTACTTCTTGAAGGAGATTAAGTATTTCCAGATCGACGAGGCAACGGCCAAGAAAATTGCCCACACATTCAAAGAACGTGTATATGGCATCGGCGAAGAAGAATCGCCTGCCGAGGTTTTGTGCGAAATTGCAGAGAACGAGTTTGGCCTGGAGCGCCTCGTCATCCCTGAACCGTACCGGGATGCGGTCGTGCAGCGAATGACCGGTACCACGAACAGCGACCAATGGCTTGAAGCGGAGCACAAGAATGGGACACACGTTCGCTGAAAAGGTTCTGGCGAAAAAAGCCGGGCTGTATGCCGTCCGGCCAGGGCAGGTGATCGACGCCGCGCCGGATATCGTATTGAGCCACGACAACACGGCGGCGATCAGGCAGATATTCGGCGAACTGGATATACCGAAAGTTAAATACCCCGACCGGCTGGCGATCTTCCTCGACCATGCCGTGCCTGCCCCGACCACGCGCCACGCGCAGAATCACGCCGAAATCCGGCGCTTCGTCGCCGAGCAGAAGATCGCCCACTTCTTCGAGGTTGGGCGGGGAATCTGCCACCAGGTATTGTGTGAGGAAGGGCTGGCCCGGCCCGGCGACCTGATCTTAGGAGCCGACAGCCACACGCCGCACGCGGGCGCGCTGGGGGCGTTCGGCGCGGGGATTGGCCGCAGCGAAGCCGCCGCGCTCTGGGCAACGGGGACGCTCTGGCTTCGCGTGCCGGAAAGCATCAAGATCACGCTCACTGGTCGGCTCGGCGAGTGGGTTTCGGTCAAAGACCTGGCGCTGCATATCATCGGGACGCTCGGCGCCGACGGCGGCACCTACGCCTCGGTCGAGTTTCACGGGCCGGGGGTCGAAACGCTCTCGATGGAGAGCCGCTTTGTGCTGCCCAACATGATGGCCGAGATGGGCGTCAAGAATGCCTGGGTCAAACCGGACGCGGTGACCCTGAACTGGCTTGAGGGGCGGATCGATACGCCCATCGATCTGGCTGAAACGCTGCCCGATCCCGACGCGGTGTACATGGCCGAACACACCTTCGACCTGTCTGCGATAGAACCGCAGATCGCCAGACCACACACCGTCGACAACGTGGTGCCGCTCTCCGAAATCCAGGGGACGCCCATCGATCAGGCCTTTCTGGGCACCTGCACCAACGGGCGGCTGGAAGATATCGCCCTTGCCGCGCAGGTGATCACCGGGCGGAAGGTCGCGGCAGGAACGCGCCTGCTGGTGATCCCGGCCTCGGCGCAGGTCTTGCAGGATGCGCTGCAAGCGGGCTACATCGAAACGCTGCTCTCTGCCGGGGCGGTGCTCGGCACGCCGGGCTGCGGCCCGTGTATGGGTAATCACATGGGCGTGCCCGCGCCGGGCGAGGTGACGATCAGCACCGCCAACCGGAATTTCAAGGGCCGGATGGGGACGCCCGAATCAGAAATCTATCTGGCAAGCCCGGCGGTTGTTGCGGCCAGCGCGGTAGTCGGATCGATCACCCACCCGGCAGATTTGTAAGGAAACCCGATGACTTTAATCGAAGGAAAAGTCTGGAAATACGGGGACAACGTCAACACCGATGTGATCTTCCCCGGCAAATACACCTATACGCTGCGCGACCCGGAAGAGATCGCCGCCCACGCGCTCGAAGACCTCGACCCAGCTTTTGCCGGGAACGTTGAACCGGACGATGTGGTAGTCGGCGGGCGGAACTGGGGCTGCGGCAGCTCACGCGAGCAGGCCGCCACCTGTTTGAAATGGTCGGGGGTGGGGGCGATTGTCGCCGCGTCGTTTGCCCGGATTTTCTACCGCAACGCGATCAACCAGGGCCTACCGGCGATCACCTGCCCGGAAGCAGCAGCGGCGATCAATCCGGGCGACACGGTCACCATCGATCTGGCCGCCGGGACGATCACCTGTCCGGCAGATACGTACACCTTCGAACCCTTCCCGCCTTCGGTGCAGGCGATCCTGGCCGACGGTGGGCTGATCCCCCATTTGAAGCGAGCAGCAGCCAATGAATAATCCACACCGGTTATGCGTGATCCCCGGCGACGGGGTAGGCAAAGAAGTGATCCCGGCGGCGGTTGCCGTCCTGCGGGATGTGCTCGACGACCTGGAGATCGTCGAGGCGGAAGCAGGCTGGGAAACCTTCCGGCAGACGGGCAGCGCGCTGCCACCCGAAACGCTCGACGCCGCCCGCGAGTGCGGATCGGTGCTGTTCGGGGCGGTCGCCTCGCCGACTTACCCGGTCGAGGGCTATCGCAGCCCAATCGTGGCGCTGCGCCGCGCGCTGGACGTTTTCGCCAACATCCGCCCGCTAAAAGGTTGGCCGATCTCCACCGCTCACCCGGCGCTCGACCTGATCGTCGTGAGGGAAAATACCGAGGGGCTTTACGGGGGAAAGGAACGGCTTGAAGGCGATACGGCGATCACCGAGCGGGTGATCACCAGAGCGGGGACAAGACGGATCGCGCGGGTGGCTTACGAACTGGCCGAGGCCGACCATCGCCGGGTGACGATTGTCCACAAGGCGAACGTCATCCGGGTGGGCGATGGGCTGTGGCGTTCGACCTGCCTGGAGATCGCCGCAGACTATCCCGACGTGGAAACCGACGAGGGGATCGTCGACGCGGTGGCTTATCACCTCGTGCGCGATCCGGGCCGCTACGATCTGCTGCTCTGCCCGAACCTTTACGGCGACATCCTCTCCGACCTGGGGGCCGGGCTTGGCGGCGGGCTGGGGATGGCCCCCTCGTTGAGCCTGGGTGAACAGTACGCCATCGCCGAGCCGACGCACGGCGCGGCCCCCGACATCGCCGGGAAGGGGATTGCCAACCCGATCGGGGCGATTTTGAGCGGCGCACTGCTGGCCCGCCACCGCTGGCAGCGCCCCGATGCCGCCGATGCGATTGAAGAGGCGATCAGCCGGGTGCTGGAGGCGGGGCTGAGAACACCCGATATCGCCGGGCCGGGCGAAACGACGGTTGGAACAGAAGCGATAACTCAGGCCGTTCGGGACGCTTTACCGTAGATCGGCAGCGGGCCGTTGGGTATGGCAGAAAGGATCGCCAGAACAGCGGCAATGCCCACTGCTATCCAACTGCCGGTGGCGACCATCGGCGTGGCGCTGTGCTTTAAGGCGATGCCAATAAATGCCCACACCAGCACAAGCAGGTAGGCTGCATCGGCGCGGATGATCGCCATCAATAATCCCAACACACTGGCAACGATCAGCATGATCACCGCCCACATCTGGGGCGCGATCCCCCAGCCGCCCCAGTTTGCAGCAAACAGCACGGTTGAGACATTGGCGACAGTGGCGACAGTGATCCAACCCAGGTAGATGCTGAACGGCAGGTGAACCAGCCAGCGCCGCGCCGGGTTGACCTCCGCCCGTCCGATATCCAACCGCGTATAGATGGCGATCAGCGAGAGGAGGAGCACCGCCATCGCGACTAATGTTACGGCGAGAGCATCGTAATGCCAGAGGAAAATCCAGGCGATATTGGCCGCACAACTGAGTGCGTATAGATAACCGATCCGATCCTGAAACGGTTTCTCTCGCTGGGCCGGAAGTGCCTGGTAGATGGTGAACGCGATCAGCAGCAGGTAGATCAGTCCCCAGATCGAAAAGACATATCCTGCCGGGACGAAATAGATCGTGTAGCGGTTGGAAATATCGCCCGTCGCCTGCCCGTTGATCGGCAGGGCATTGGCAAGCGTATTGACCACAAGCACTGCGGTGGTGGCGATAATATTCACGATTTGCCTGACCAATCCCTTTTTCAT
>DAOUES010000037.1:0-2654 GCA_034430335.1 Anaerolineae bacterium
CTCGTTTGCCTATTGACCAGAACGCCTGCCGGTTGAGGCTGTCAGGAAAAACCAACATGACGCGAAAAAGATACCAACGAATTGGCCGGATACTCCTGGTGACGCTGCTGCTGTGCCTGCTCGTAACCCAGACCGCCGCTGCCCAGGATGACACCGGAACGGTCATCCATGTAGTTCAGTGGGGGGAGACTCTCTACAAGATCGCCAGGCAGTATGGGGTCTCTCAGGCCAACATCATGGCGGCCAATAACCTGACTTCGCCCGACCGGATTTACGCCGGACAGCAGTTGATCATTCCGGGCGCGGGCTACGAATACCCATCCGGGGGGATTTACGTCGTGGTGCGGGGCGATACGCTGTTCAAGATCAGCGTGAAATACGGCGTGTCGATGCAGTCGATCATCGCGGCGAACAATATCATCAACCCGTCACGGATCGAAGTCGGCCAGCAGTTGATCATTCCCGGCGTCGACACCGGGACATCGACAGATTACACGGGCACCGGTGGGCCGCAGACAGGGGAGACTGCACCATCAGGGACATCAGGCGAAGCGATCAGCCATGTCGTGCAGCGCGGCGAGACGCTTTCGCAGATCGCCAGCCGCTACGGTTATTCGACCTGGGAACTGGCCCAGGCCAACAATATCAGCAACCCTTCGCTGATTTATGTGGGGCAGGCGATCCTCATCACGCGGGTACCGGCTTCGGAATCGACCGGGAACACCGATACCCAGCCTGCCGCGCAGCCATCCTCCGGCGGGGGGACTTATACCGTGCAGCCCGGCGACTATCTCGACAAAATCGCGGAAGCCTACCAGGTGGCAATCATCGACCTGATCAATGCAAACGGGATCAGCAACCCGAACGTGATCAGCGTCGGGCAGGTGCTGACCATTCCGCCTATCCCCGCCGCGCCCTCGCCGACGATCACATCGGGGAAGCAGATCGTCGTCGACCTGTCATTGCAGCGAACGTATGCCTACGAGAACGGCGTTTTGCTGCGGCAGTTCGTCGTCTCGACCGGGCTGCCCGCAACCCCGACCGTGCAGGGCAATTTTACGATCATCAGCAAGGTGCTCTCGCAGCGGATGACCGGCCCTGACTACGATCTACCCAACGTGCCCTATGTGATGTATTTCTACTCCGAGTACAGCTTCCACGGGACATACTGGCACAATCGATTCGGCCAGCCGATGAGCCACGGCTGCGTCAATATGCGCACAGCGGAAGCGCAGTGGTTGTACAACTGGGCACCGCTCGGCACGCCAGTGCTGGTGATCCCGTAGAGGATCGGATCAGGCTGATATATGGGCAAAGCCTATCGCATTACCGACCATGCCCGCGAAGAGATGAACGACGTGGCATTCCGGAAACAATTGTCGATCAGGTCATGACTGATCCGGGACAGGTCGTCGATGTGGAGAATGAGCGAAAAGCCTATCAATCCAAGATAACGTTTAAAGGTAAACTATATGTAGTTCGTATTATCGTGGAAGAAGCCGATCCGCTGGCTGTTATTACCGTCTACCGGACCAGCAAAGCCGAAAAGTATTGGGGTAAAGTCGATGAAAGTAACCTATGATGCTGAAGTTGATATTTTGCGGATTATCCTGAGTGATAAGCCGGTTGACGAAAGCGATGAAGACAAACCGGGCGTCATTCTCGACTATGACGCCGAAGGCCATGTGGTCGGTATCGAAATTATGGATGCATCTGAGCGCGTGGTCAATGTGCATGGGGTAGAGTACGCCATTACGGGTTTGAAACCGGTGGCCTGAACCTGGAGTAAGAAGGAAAACCGCTGTTGACGGATCGAGAAGACTGTGAGGCCGGTGCAAACCAGCCTTTTTACCCGATTTTCCACTCCCGCCACCAGCCTTCGGCGGGGACTGCCTGCCGCGCGGCGTCATCGAGCGATCTCGCCGCGAGATCGCGCCGCAGCTTCTCGTGCTCGTAAAGCAGGTTGACCAGCGCGGTCATCCGGCGGCGCTCTTCGGGGAAGGTCAGGTTGTGGGTATCGAAGACGGCCTTGAGCATCGTCAGGCGCTCGTCGAGGCCGAAGCTGTAATCGGGCGGGCCGACCACGTGAATACTCAGCAGCGAGGGCAGCGGTGAAGCCATCGCTGCGGCGAACAACTCGATATCGTAGAAAGCCGCGCCGCCGTCGAAATAGAGTTCGCCCTCGATATTGGGCGGGGTAACGTAAAAGGGCTGGGCCATCCCGCCGACAATCGCCTCGACAATCGGGCAGTTGATCGGGCGCAGCGTGCGCCCGGCGAAGTCCATTTGCAGATCGTCGGCCATGCCGAAGAAATCGGCGAAGCCATCCGATCCGCGTGCCCCGACCGCGTAAAAGGGCAGCTTGATGTCCTCGAAGGTGACCGCCATCCCATCGGCGCAGCCCGTCCAGCGTTCGAGGTAGGCGGCGACCTGCTCCTTGAGCGGGTCCATGTTGGCGACGGCACGGGAGATCTTGCGCGGGGCGAGGTTCAGCCGGTAGACGTTCGACGGATCGAGCTGGTCGAAAAATTCTTCGAGGTGAGTCAGGGCGTCGAGCGCCTCCGGCGTGTAGAGATCGGGATGGCGGCGGGCACCCAGCACAACACCGTGAAACAATCCATTCAATACCCCCGCCGAGCAGCCGAAAATCCGCT
>DAOUES010000038.1:0-10787 GCA_034430335.1 Anaerolineae bacterium
CCGATCACGATCACCTGCATCGCGGTCGGCAGCCCGACAATCGTTTCGAGCGTCCCCGTCCAGCGTTCGCGGGTAATGCTGTTTCCCCCGACGAACAGCAGCCCGCTCCACAGGCCGGTCATCCCGCTGCCGACGACGATATAGATCGCGTCGTCGACTGCATCACCGAGCATCCACAGGGCAAGCAGGGCGACGATCATCGGCTGGACGACAATCGTAAATATCACAAAGAGATCGGTGGACTGCTGCTTGAACAGCACCCCCGCCGACATCATGATCGGCCTGATATAGCGAATCGTGATATTGCGCTCACCCATGTTTGCCTCCCACCAGCCGGATATAGGCATCTTCGAGGGTTGGCTCGCGGACGCTCACGCGGCCCACCCGGTAGCCGTCGAGCCGGGCCATGATGTCGGGCACGGCTTCTGCGCCGCGCGGCGAGTGGATCATCAACGCCTGCCGCTGATCGCGGTTCTCCAGCGAGACGGTTTCGACGTATGACTCGGCCCGAATCGTCAGCAGCGCGTCGTTCGACAGGCCAAACACTTCAATCTCGATCACCGAGAGGTCTACAACATGTTTTTTCAAGCCTTCGGGCGTGTCGAGGGCGACGATCTTGCCCTTGTCGATCACGGCGATGCGGTCGCAGAGCGCGTCGGCCTCGAACATGTAGTGGGTGGTGAGGAGGATCGTCTTATTCTCGGCCTGTAGATCGCGCACTACCTGCCGCAGTTCCCGTGCGCCGACCGGGTCGAGGCCGATGGTCGGCTCGTCGAGGAAGAGCACGTCGGGATCGTGGAGCAGGGTACGGGCAACATGGAGCCGCTGCTTCATCCCGCGCGAGTATCCCTCGACCTTTTCGTCACCGCGCCCGTTCAACCCAACCAGGTCGAGCAGGTAGGGGATGCGCTTCCTGCTGATCGCGGGATCGACGCGGTAGAGGCTGGCGAAGTAGCGCAGGTTGTCGTAGCCGGAGAGCCGCCAGTACAGGCCGCGCTCACCGCCGAAGATGAAGCCGATATGCTCGCGGACTTTCGATTCGTCTTTGACGATGTCGTAGCCCAGGACGGTGGCGCTGCCCCCGGTCGGGATCAGGAGGGTGGTGAGCATCTTGACGGTCGTGGTTTTCCCCGCGCCGTTCGGCCCAAGCAGGCCGAACAACTCGCCCTTGCCGATCTCGAAGGAAATGCCGTCGACGGCGACGACTTCCTTCACCTTGCGCCTGATGACCCCGGTATGGGCGCGGTAGACACGGCGCAGATCGCTGATTTCAAGTGCATTCATCGCTGGCGTTCCCTCCAATGGGTTATACAGTGATGCGATGATAACCGAGGTTGAGGAGGGAGTCAAGAGGAAAACCCGCAAAAATGGGTAAACTGGTTAGCGGCCCATTCTCTTCTTTGCCCCCTCTTAGGTGGAAATGTCCCGTAGGGACAAAGGGGGTGTTGCAGCAGGGGGTCGATAACTTTGTCTTTCAAACCGAACTCTTCTATCAACACGGAAGCAGGAGACCACCGGGGATGGGGAAAAAGTAAAAAAACAGCGCTCCGAAATGGGGCGCTGCGGGTGATCTGGACTTGAGGTGCAAATTATTCCTCGTCGGGCATCTGGGTGATCCGCACCCGGACGTGGAGCCGACCCAGCGTGAGCAGGTCGCCGTCGCGGATGGCATAAGCCCAGCCGACGCCCAGCGGCAGCCCATTGATATGCGTCCCATTGGTGCTGCGCAGATCCATTGCGAACAGCTTGTTTTTGCTGGGGCGCAGGAGCACATGGCGGCGGCTGACCCCATTCTCATAGCCGTTCCATTGCGCCAGGTTTACGTCAAGATCGGCCTCGGAGTTGTTGTTGGACCCCATTACCGTATCGGCCCGGATTTCAAGGGCCATTACTTCCTTAATGCCAACCGGGGCGATCTGTATCCGCCAGTGCCGGGCCTGTTCGTCTTCGGGATGTGCGGTGGAATCGGCCTCTGCGGGAACGATGCGATACTCAACGCCAATTTCGTGCTCGCCCGGTTTTGGAATGGTAAATATAGCCCCATCGTCGAACTGACTATCCAGCGGTGTTGTATGTTTCGGGACCATCAGCTTCTAATCCTCTATCCTTTTACTTCCTGATCCACCGGTGAAAGCCGACAATTTTGTCGGGGCAATCCTGCCGGACTTCACCGGCTGTAATCCGCCTTGTGGAAAACTGGAGCGGCTCACAATATCGCAGGAATTCTCCCCTGAATGAATTATAAACTGTGCAGGCTTAGAAGTGATCCCCCGGAGGGTTGGTGTTATAAAGATGTAACATACAGAACGGCGATCCCGGAGGATCGCTCGTCTGGCTGGTGGGAAGAAAAAAACGGCAGCGCTTCACGCGCTGCCGTCGATTGGTTCTTTTGTACCTGCCGGGCTGTCAGATGCCGGGGCTGGGGGCGTCCTTGTCGATCAGCGCTGCTGCTTCCGGCTGGGTATGCCCGTTCGAAGCTGCGCCGGTGCTGGGTGATACCACCGTGTGGCGCAGCATCGACCGGATCACGCCGCTGCGCCGCTTGACGATGATCACGGTCGTATCGGCGTTCTTGGCGATGTGGGCCGGGATACTGCCCGTCAGCCGGTTGCGGAACAGCGGCTCTTCGGTCGCGCCAATGACGACGAGGTCATGGCCCTTCGACGTTTCGAGGATCGCTTCGTCGATGCGGTGGCCTTCGACCAGTTCGGTGGTGAAGTTCTCGAAAGTGCGGCTGCCTTCCTGCGAGACGTTGATCGCCTGCTGCGCGCGGACACGGATATGCTGCGGGGCGTTGTGCGGCACGACGCTCATAATGTGGACACGCGCCGGGCCGTTCTCGACGACACGTGCCAGGCTGACCGCCAGCCTGACCGCGCGGCGGCTGTTGGGTCCGGCTGACACCGGCACCAGGATCGAACGTACCTGGTCCATGCCGCGATAGCGCACCATCGCGATATCACAGGGCGGGTTGTCGACAATCGTGTCGATCACGCTGCCGAACAGCCGCCCGGCGCTGGTCGTATAGCCGGGCCAGCCCAGCACCATCATGTCGCCCGCATTCTCGATGGCGGTCTTGCGGATTGCTTCGGGCACGTCGCGCCCCAGCCGGATCATCGTGTGAACCGGGACTTCGATCTGCCGGGCTTCCTGGATCAGGCGCTCCAGAAAGGCGCGTCCTTCGCGCAGGAAGTAGCGCCCGTCGGCGAGAGTCAGTTGTGGTGGTACGCGCGCAATATGGAGGGCCATCACCTCGCCCTGTTGATCCTTGGCGATCAGCGCGCCCAGCTTGCCCAGTTCTTCGGCGTCTTGCATCGAGGAGACGGGCACCAGCACCGAGTAGTCGGCGGAGACGAGCACTTCCTCCAGCAGGATTTCGCTGGGGGTTTCCAGTTCCTCGATCTTTGAGAAGATGGTGTAATACAGCAGCGCCCCACCGATGATCCAGCCGATGGCGGTGAGGAAGGCGCGCGGGTCATAGCGAAACAGGAAGGCGATCAGGACAACCTGGGTGATCAGACCGATCACCGGGACGACCGGGAACCAGGGAATGCGGAACCCGCGATCCAGGTCGGGCTTGTTGTTTCTGAGCACCATCGCCGAGATGTTTACCTGGAAGAAAAGGAACAGGAACATCAGGTCGGCGGCGGCGGCGACGGCTTCAATCGGAAGCGCCCAGCCCATGATCACGATCAGCACGCCGGAGAAAACGACCGCCCATACCGGTGTATGCCGCTGCGGGTCGATCCGGCCAAAGAGATCAGGGAGATTGTGATCGCGCCCCATCGCAAAGGATACCCGCGACGAACTGTAAGTCGTGGCGTTCAGGGCCGACATCGTGCTTGCCAACCCGCTGATCAGGAGCAGGATGCCCCCGACGCCCAGCGGGAAGAACTGCTCGGCGGCGCGGACGATGGCGGTTTCCTTTTCGATGCCGAGGTATTCAAAGGCGGCCATGCCGGGAAACTCCGTGGGAACGGTGATCGCGCCGATGGTAGTGAATGCAACCATGACGTAGATGATCACCGAGATACCGATTGCCCAGAAAATCGCACGCGGAATGTTGCGCTTGGGGTCGATCACCTCTTCACCGCTCTGGGCGATGATCTCATACCCTTCGAAGGCGATGAAGGTTAACCCCATTGCAGTAAACACCCCGACAAAACCATTGGGCATGAATCCATCGGTGAAACGGTAATGCCAGGCGTCCTGGTGGAACAGCGCGATCACGCCAAAGACCACGAACAGGGCCAGGATCGCAACTTTTGCCAGGGTGATGATATTGCCGATTGACCCCGTTTCGGATGCACCCATATAGTTGATCACGGTAAATAGAACGGCGATGAAGGTCATGAACAGGAGTCTCATAAACTCCGGGCCTGTGAAGTACAGTACGGTCGTCTCGATCATCGGCAGCCCGGCCAGGTGCCACAGTTCGACGGCGAAGGTGCCGAAGGCCAGGGCGTAAAGGCTGCCCGCCACCGCGTGGGCAAACCAGCTCATCCAGCCGGAGAGAAACCCTTGCAGGCCGCCCATTGCCTGTTTGACCCACAGGTAGCCGCCGCCCGCTTCGGGGAAGGCGGAGCCGAGTTCGGCGTAGCTCATTGCCGTGAAGGAGGTGACGATCCCATTTAAGAGGAAGGCCAGCACCAGCGCGGGGCCGGCTACACCGGCGGCGATGCCGGTGAGGACGAAGATGCCTGCACCGATCATCGCGCCGACGCCGATCATGGTGATGTCGAACAGTTTCAAATCACGGCTCAGGCCAACCTCGATATCTGCGCCATGTTCAATTGAGCGGTTTTGAGCCACTAAAAAAGTCTCTTTCTCGACCTGTCAGGTACAAATGACTATCAGACACAATTAAGCCCGAACGGTCTTCGGGACCAATTCCGGGCGTGGTGTCGGTATGTGTATGCTTTGCATGATTACTTACAGCAGATTATACCATCTAACCGGGAGCCTGCTAGTGAGATCGACCGGCTGTAATGGCAGTGAAAAATGACGCTATCCCCAATAATTGGGGTGATCGCGGCGGGTTGTTCGTTGTATAAATCAGGATGACCGGTTGGTGAGATGAGCTTCCCCGGCGATCCCGGAAATGCGGTATTTCGGGTTATAATGAGGCATGACCATGTCCGGTACCGGGACACCCGGCCCGTAATCGAACGACAGCCAATCACGTCAGCCTGGCCGTGTTTCACCTCATGATTTTCGATCTCCTTTCCGGACACCTGACCACTCAGACCGGGGGCAGCCCTGGAGTCCTGGGGAAGTGGAATGGAGCGGTGGACAGCAGTCAATGAGGAGAGCGAAATGACCAAGAAGACTTATCTTGTCCGGCTGGCCTTGATCGTGGTTGCACTGGCAGGTCTGGCCTGCAACCTGGGCGCTTTTACCAAGAGAGCCTTAGACATAGAAACGACTGAGGAAGAAGAACTGGCCGACCCGACGGACTATTACGCCGGGGCAGTCGAGGGGGAACCGGCTGACCTGACCCCGGAATCGGAGCCGGAGGAACCTGCCGAAGTCGAACCGACGCCTGAGCCAACCGCAACACCTGAGCCAACTACTCCGACCTGTGCCGAGTTCCTGGAACCGGGTTTCACCGCCATATACGAATGCAACGGCGGCGTGTGGCAGCTTCAGGAAGAGGGGCGCGGCAAGAGCGACACCAGGGATCAGTATACCTACACGGTATCCGAAGACGGGGTGTTGATGGTCGAACGGCACGAGTTGACCTACGACATGGTGGTTCCGCCCGAACCGGCAGCCGCCGAAGACGATACGCGGCGCAAGTTCACGCTGATGAATTCCCCGGGGTTGTGCCTGCCGCCGGAAGGTGAAGTGCAGTTGATCCCGGAATCACAGCATGTTTCCGATGACGGGGAATATATCTGGACTTACGAAGCTTACGAAGTCGCCCCGGTCGATGTGCTGCCGATGGTGGTTATGGGGATTGAGCTGGAAGCGGTCGGATATCAGGCCCAGAACACTTTTTCTTATGTGAGGGACGACGGCTATAACCGCGTCGAACAGGAGTACAGCCGCGATCTGCTGTTTTACTACGACGCCGAAACGGGGATGCTGCTGCAGTCCGAATCCTACGAGTATCTCGATGACTGCTCGACGACCGATGACGAATACGGCTATCTGGACTGTCCCGGAACGGGACTCTATAACTTCAACATTTGCGAATTGATTGGTGCCACGTTCGAGCTAGGATATTAATGAAAAGGGAAAAACAATGTCCGATAACGAAATGAATACCGCCATCGAAAAGCCCGATGTCGAATCACGGCTGCTCGCGGCGCTGGCTCATGGATCGATCTTCCTCCAGGGTGCAGGGATTATCGTGGGTGTTGTCGTCTACCTGACCCAGCGTGAGAAGTCAAAGTATGCTGCTTTCCAGGCGCTGCAAGCGGCGGTTTTCCAGCTCATCAACATGATTCTCATTGTGGCAATGTGGATCGTGTGGACGCTGTTTTACTTTCTGTCGCTGATCCCGGTCATCCAGGCCGCCGACGCCGCACCCAACGCGCCGCCCCCGCCGATCTTCTGGATCGGGATGGGAAGCATGGTGATCCCCTTCGCGGTGATGATCGTCATCGGCCTGTACGGGTTGTGGGCAGCGCTGCGCACCCTGCAAGGCAAAGATTTCCGCTACCTGATCCTCGGATCGGCGCTGGAAAAAGCCGGGTTGTAGACGGTCGACCCTGATCGCCCCCTGTGGGGGAGATGTCTCCGAAGGAGACAGAGGGGGTGCTTCTTCACGCGCAAAATCGAGCGCTTCTTGATCGCCCCCAGTGGGGGAGATGTCGTGCAGCGACAGAGGGGGTGCTTCTTCACGCACAAAATCGAGCGCTTCTTGATCGCCCCCATCTGCCCCCATATCTGCCCCCTGAAAGGGGGAAGTGGCCGACCGCAGGTCGGTCGAAGGGGGTGGGGCCGGGGAGATGAATCGATACTCCCAAAGGTGATCGTCGCAGTCAGCCCGGCATCACATACCTGGACCGCTGCTTGGGGACACGACACTTTTTGCAAACCCGGAAAATAGGGCGAGCTTTTCTGTGAGTAGCACTACAAAATAACGTGGACAGCTTGATTGATCCCTCAAATCCGTCTTTTTACGCCCAAATTCTGAGTCCCCTCGCCCTGAGGGAGAGGGGATTTAGGGGTGAGGGCCAGGAACCACGCTGTTCTGTGGTGCTACCTTTCTGTGCGAAGGTGTCACAAAAAGATGATGCACGGTGTTTAGCTTTAAGTGAGTTAGACCCGGTTGGAGTCTGTGTCTTCGGTTAATGAACCGGGTATAATTGGCAAGACCAGTTATTTTTAACCGGATAGTAAAAATAGAATATACAGTGCTCATTGGAGAAGATCGTTATGTCTGACGTTTCCCCCTCTGCTGCAGCCGGTAAACTGACCCCGTTTGGAACGCTGCTTGGCGTCCTGTTCCGCCCCAGGGCAACCTTCGCCGCGATGCGCGATGCCGAGCGGGGCTACTGGTGGGTGGTGCTGGTGCTGGGAATACTGGCGCTGGTGCTGGTGACCGTTGCGGTTGTTCCCATCGAGGCAAAGCTTGCCCAGGATGCGCTGGCTGCCCAACAGGAAGGGATGGAGCTTTCGGCGGAGCAGCAGGCGCAGATGGAGCAGACCCAGCGGATAATGACCTCGCAGGCGACATTGGGAGCGCTCGGCATCGTGGGCGGAATCGTCACCATGCTGATCGGCTTCGGGGCGCGGTCAGGGCTGCTGTTCCTGTTCGGGCTGGCATTTGGCGCGCGGGTCGAGTTCAAGCAGGTCTGGCGGATGGGCGTCTGGACGATGCTGCCGGGCGTCGTTCGCAGTGTCGTCTCGGCGATTGCGGTCTTTGTGACCGGCGAGCTTCCCGCCGCCGGGCTGTCGGCGATCTACGTCAGCAATACCGAAGTCGCCGGGGCATCGGCGGCGCTGGTTGCCATACTGGGCAAAATCGACATCTATATTTTCTGGTCGCTGGTGCTGGTCGGCATGGGGATGGTCGCCACCTTGAAGTTGAGCAAGGTCAAAGCCAGCATGACGGCAGTCTTCACCTGGCTGCTTGGCCTGGGCTGGGTGGTTGCCTGGGCCGCCATCGGGCAGCAGATTGGCCGGGCTTTCGGAGGGGGGTAATCATGGCCGCCGATATGTTGATCAACATTCGGGGGATTAAGCGGCATTTCATTCTTGGCGACAGCGTGGTCAAGGCGCTTGACGGGGTCGACCTCGACATCGAGCAGGGTGAGATGATGTGCCTGATGGGTCCCAGCGGCAGCGGCAAGAGCACCCTGATGAACCTGCTGGGCGGCCTCGATACGCCGGACGAGGGCACGATCACCGTCGCCGGGCGTGATATCTCCGCGCTGGACGAAAACGAGTTGGCCCTGTATCGCAGGCAGATGGTTGGATTTGTGTTCCAATCGTTCAACCTGATCCCGACGATGACCGCGCTGGAGAACGTTTCGTTCCCGCTGATCTTCTCCGGGACATCGCCCGCCGAACGCAAAGCACGCGGCGAGGAATTACTGGATATGGTCGGGCTGGCCGACCGGATGGATCACAAGCCGACCGAACTGTCGGGTGGGCAGCAGCAGCGTGTCGCGATGGCCCGCGCCCTGGCGAACGATCCGCAAATCCTGCTCGGCGACGAGCCGACTGGCAACCTCGACTCGAAAACCGGCGTCGAGGTGATGGAGATGCTGCGTAAATTGAATGAGCAGGGACAGACAGTTGTGCTGGTCACCCATGACCCGCGCGTGAGCCAGTATACGACCCGCTCGATCCATATGCTCGACGGAAAGATCATCGAGGAAGAACTCGCGCCGCTGTGAGTGCAGCGGATTTTTCCCGTTGATTGTCACTGGAGGAACGGTGCAAAGCCAGTTGGCGATAATCACTGGCTTACAATTTGATGCAGCGATGTCATTCTGGCCGAACAGATTCACACTCCGCACCCTCCACCTTGAGGGGGAGGGCCGGGGTGGGGGTGAAAACGCTGCCAGCTATTTAGCGAAATAATTTGGCTGATTTGACCGCTTACAAGCAGAGACTGGTAAGGCTATGAATCCAAAACCGACTGTTCACCGAATCGTACTGCTAACCGGGCTGCTGATCGTGGTGATCGCCGCCGCGCCGGTTTCGACCGCATTGGCCTTTGGCGATGCGCCGGAATTCCAGGTTACAAGCTGGTCGACGAACCCGGCGAATCTTCAGAGCAATATGGAGTTCGAACTGGCGTTGAAACTGGAAAACGTCGGCGACGAAGACGCCGAGGACGTGCAGGTATCGCTGGGCACCAGCGCGACCTTCATCGAGATGTCGTCCGCCGAGCGGATCGGCAAGATCGACGAGAAGCGGTCGGCGTCGGTGACGTTGAAGCTGGCGACCGCCAGCAGCATCACCAGCGGCTACTATTCGATCCCGATCGCGGTCGACTATATCAACGACAGGGATGACAAGGCCGGGATCGCCCAGTTGAGCCTGGGCGTTTACATCGAGGGATTGACGCCAAAGACCGATCCCGAAGGCCAGGCCGCGTTCACGATCACCAACGCGGTCTTCAACCCTGAAGACCTGATGCGCGGTCAGGAATTCGACGTGACGTTTTCGATCACCAACACCGGCACCTGGGACGGTGAGAACATCGTCGTCGAGATCGGGTCGGGGACGACCTTTGTGGGAGTCACGCCCGCGCCGGAGATTGACCGATTGCAGATCGGCGAATCGCGGACGGTCAGCCTGCGCGGGGCGGTGACTACGTCGGTGACGACCGGCCACTACACCCTGCCGCTCGATATCAGCTTTTACCACCCGTCGGCAACCGGCAAGGTGGCGGCGAGTGATTCGGGCGACATCGGCGTGTATGTGCTCGGCATGGCTCCCAGCATCGGGCCGGATTATGGCCGCCCGCAGCTTGTGATCGAAGATTCGCTGATCCAGCCCGCCGCCGAGGAGGGCAAGCTGATCCTGACGATGACGGTTCGCAACACCGGCAACCGCGTGGCAACCAGCGTGATTGTCAACCTGGGACAGTCGACGGTGTTCAGCCCGGCGGATGGCACCAGCACGGCGGTTGCACTCGACGACGATATCGGCGTCGAGCAGGTCGCCATCGTCCAGATGCCGCTGACGCTGCTCACTACCACCGGCGAGCGGGTGACGCAGAGCTTCAGCATCGAGTATGCGAGCTACAGCGGCGGCTACTACACGGCGACTCAGTCGGTGCCGATTGCGCTGGGCGGTGAGGCGGTCGAGGCACCGCGCCTGCTGATCGGTGCCTACACCACCGACCCGCAGACGATCTCCCCCGGCGCGACGGTTCATCTTAACCTGGAACTGCTTAACGTCGGTGCAGGGACGGCCCGGCGCGTGTTCGTCCGGCTGGGGCAGAACGCGGCGGCGCTTGGCCCGCTCGCCCCGCTGGGCAGCAGCAACGTGCGCTATATCGAGGAGATGATCGGCGGATCGACCGTAGCGATCAGCTACGACCTGGCCGCCGACGGCGACGCCGAGGCGGGGATCGTGCCGATTGACATCGAACTGGAATACGAAGACGCCTACGGAGTCGTCCATACCGACACGGAGACGATCAGCCTCCAGGTGCTCGAAGCGACTTATTTCGACATCGGCCTTTTCGAGCCGCTGCCGGAAGAAATCTACGTCGGCGACACCTTCGAAATCCCGGTTGAGGTAATCAATATCGGGCGGTCGATGATCAACGTGAGCACCGTCGAAGTGACCAGCGACCGGCTGCACATCACCGAGGG